>CAYGKI010000075.1:2229-9357 GCA_964350235.1 uncultured Gemmatimonadaceae bacterium
GTGGAGTCCCTGGCCGCTCTGGGTCTCCCCGGACCGGGCCAGGTTCACCGGGAAGAGGCGGTGGGCGGCCAACCCGCTGAAGGGCCCGCCCGCTTCCTGAAGGTCGCGGAACATGGGATAGCTGAAGACGTCGTCGCAGTCCCCCGCCTGGTTGCACGACTGGGAGCCAGGCTTGGGCCCCGGCGCCGACAGATTCACCAGCCGGTCCGGCTCCTGCACCGGCAGGGACCTGAGCAGCATCTCGTCGAACATGGAGAAGATGGCGGCGTTGGCGCCGATCCCCAGGGCCAGGGAAAGAACGGCCACGGCGGTGACGAAGGGCGACTTGGCGAGGGCTCGGACGGCGAGCTTCAGACCGGACATCATGGGACCTCGAACGGGAGTGGGCTGGGGCGTGGAGACATGAGCCGCACTCCTCTAGACGAGTCGGGGCCCCGATGGGTTGCAGGGGACATAGCGACGGCCCGGATCCCCCGTCAGGGGAATCCGGGCCGAGCGCGCCCGCCGGGGCGCGGAAGTCGGAGGGCGGAAGCTACCGGAGGGCTTCCTCGAGCGCCGTCGCGGCGTCCGTCCGGTCGTCCCGGTACTTCACGATCATGGGGGCGTACAGGGAGAGCCCCTGAGCCTTGCCCCACGCGCCGGAAGCCGGTCGGGCGCCCGGGACCACCACCGCGCCCTCCGGGATGCTCAGCGGACCCTCGGGCCCGGCGCGGTACACCGTCTCCCGCACCAGGTCGTACACGGCGGTGGACGCGGTGAGCTGGACCCCAGGGGCGATGACCGCCCGGCGCCCCACCAGCGTCCCTTCGAAGATGCCCGTGTTGCCGCCCACCATGGCATCGTCCTCGATGATCACGGGACGCAGCCCCACGGGCTCCAGGACGCCACCCAGCTGTGCCCCGGCGGAGAGGTGGACCCGCTTACCCACCTGGGCGCAGGAGCCTACCAGGGCGTGGGAGTCCACCATGGCCCCCTCGTCCACGTACGCGCCGATGTTCACGTAGGCCGGGGGCATCATGACCACGCCGGGACCGAGGTAGGCGCCGGCCCGTACTGAGGAGCCTCCCGGCACGATGCGCACGTTCTCGGCCGGTCCGTCGGTGTCGCGGAGGGGCAGGGTGTCACGGTCGAAGAACCGGAACGTGGAGCCGCCGAAGTCCGGGTTGTCGGCGTCAGGGTGCGGCACGAACGCCTTGGTGGTGCCGGAGCGGAACGCCAGAAGGATGCCGGACTTCACCCAGGGCACGGCCTTCCAGCCGTCCGGGCCGGGCTCGGCGGCCCGGGCCTCGCCGCGGCCCAGGGCGTCCAGAAGCTCGGCCACGGCCTTCCGGGCCGCCTCGCGGTCCGGCTCGGCGCCGGCCTCGGTCAACGCCTCGATGCGTGACCTGAGTCCATCCAGGGCGGGGCTCATCGTGCGCCTCCGTCGAACCGCGCGATGCCCGAGGAGGCGATGGCCTTCTCCATGCGCGCCCGGGCGCCGTCGGATAGGGGCACCAGCGGCGAGCGGAAGTGAGCCGGGGGACCGCCGAGCATCTCCACGGCGGTCTTCACGGGAATGGGGTTGGTCTCCACGGAGTTGCAGCGCATCAGATCGAGGAGCTGGTAGTGCAGGGAGCGGGCCCGGGCGAAGTCGCCCTCCAGGGCCGCATGGACCAGCGCGGCGGTCTCGGCGGGGGCCGGATTGGCCACCACCGAGATGAGCCCGTCCGCGCCGAGTGCGATCATGGGCAGGGTGAACTCGTCGTCCCCGGAGAGGACCAGGAAGCCGTCGGGGCGGTCCCGGAGGATCGTGCCGATCTGCTCCAGGCTCCCGGAAGCCTCTTTGATGGCCACCACGTTGGGGATGGCCGCGAGGCGCACCACCGTCTCGGGGAGGATGTTGGACGACGTGCGGCCGGGGACGTTGTACAGCACCACCGGGAGATCGGTGGCGGCGGCCACCGCCTCGAAGTGCTTGTAGAGGCCGGCCTGGGGCGGCTTGTTGTAGTACGGTGCCACGGACAGGAGGCCATCGGCCCCGGCCCTGGCGGCGGCCTTGGATCGCGCCACGGCCGCGGAGGTGGCGTTGGCCCCGGCGCCTGCGCGCACCTTCACCCGCCCGGCGGCCACGGACACCGCCGCCGCGATGACCTCCGCCTGCTCGGTGTCGCTCATGGTGGCGCCCTCACCCGTCGTGCCGCAGGGCACGATATAGTCGACGCCCCCCTCGATCATGCGCTCCGCGTGTTGCGAGAACCCGTCGAGATCGAGGCTTCCGTCGTTCTTGAACGGCGTGACCAGGGCCACGCCCACGCCTCCGAACCGCTCACTGCTCATTGCGTTTCCGCCTCTTCGTTCAGGATGTGGTCCATGACTTCGGTGAAGGTGAAGAGCCCGGTGCGGCCGCGGATCCACTCGGCGGCGCGCACCGCCCCCGAGGCGAATCCGTCCCGCCCGTGGGCGTTGTGCGTCAGCTCGATGCCGTCGTGGGGACCCTCGAATCCCGCGGTGTGGGTCCCCGGGATCTCGCCCGCTCGAGTGCTGGTGACGTAGAGCGTGCCCTCGTCCGCCGCGCCCTCGGGCGCCCCCGCCGCCCACTTGTCCTTGTCGCCCAGCTCCGCCACCAGCAAGTCCGCCAGCCGAACGGCGGTGCCGCTGGGATGGTCGCGCTTGTGCCGGTGATGAGCCTCGTGGACGTGGACGTCGTAGCCCCCCACCCGGTCCATGAGGCGGGCCGCCTCCCGGGCCAGCCGGAAGTACACGTGCACGCCCACGGAGAAGTTGGGTCCGTGCACGATACCGATGCCGTCGGCGGCGCGCATGGCCTGGTGGGCCTCCTCGGCCAGTCCGGTGGTGCCGGTGGCCAGATGGACGCCGGCTTCGGCGGCCGCGCGCACGATCTTGGGGACCAGCGGGCCTATCGTGAAGTCGATGGCGACGTCCGCGCCTTCCAAGGCCGCGGCTACGCGCGCCGCGGGCTTCTCCAGCTCTTCGCGGCCCAGCCGCGCGGCGATCTCGTGCCCTCGGGCCACGGCCTGTGCCTCCACGGCCCGGCCCATGCGCCCGTATCCCACCAGGGCGATCCTCATGCGCTCCTCCTGGAAGTGTCCTCCGCCGGCCCGATGAGGTCGGCATGCAGCTTTCGGATCAGGTCGTCGGCCCGGTCCGCGTCCACCACCAGGCTGAGGCTCACGTCGGAAGCCTGGGACACGAGGTGCACGGGCGTGTCACCCACCGCCGAGAAGATGCGTCCGTCCACGCCTGGCCGCGCCATGAGCCCCCGGCCGACGACGGTGATGGTCACCAGCCTTCGAACCACTTCCACGTCGGCGAACGTGCTCAGCTCGGCGGCCACCTCCGTCAGGTCCGAGCCGTCGTCGATGGTGAACGCCGTGGACGAGTGGCTGGTGGCCACCAGGTCCACCTCGAGCCTGTGGCGCCCCAGAACGCCGAACACACGAGCCAGGAATCCGTACGGCAGGGCTACCGGATGCGACCGCACCTTGATGAGGGCCACGCCACGCTTGGCCGTGACCGCCGCGATGGCCGCGCTGCGGGCATCGTGCCGAACCCGCGTGCCGGACCCGCCGGGTCGGAACGCGTCGCGAATGGACAGCGGCACGCCTTCCGCCACCGCCCACTTCGCCGCCACCGGGTGCAGCACCCGGGCACCCGCCCACGCCAGCTCAACCAGCTCCTCGAAGCCCACCTCGGGGAGGAGGGCAGGCGCATCCACCTGGCGAGGGTCCCCGGACAGGACCCCCTCCACGTCGGTCCAGATGTGGACCATCTCCGCGTCGATGGCACCTCCGATGATGGCCGCCGAGAAGTCCGATCCCCCCCGGCCCAGCGTGGTGGTGTGGCCTCCGCGGGTCGCGCCCACGAAGCCTTGAAGGACGGCGACCCCCGGTGCTTCCAGGGCCGGCGTCAAGCGCGCGTGACATGCCGCGCGCGTCGCCTCGCGGTCCGGGGCGGCCCGTCCGAACCGGGCATCGGTGACGAGCACGTCGCGCGCGTCCACCGCCACGGCGGCGACGCCACGGGCCTCCAGCGCCGCCAGAACCAGGATCTGGGACAGGTCCTCACCCGCGGACAGCGTGGCGTCCGCACGCATGCGACCACTCGATCCGTCCGCACCGCCGGCGGTCTCGCCGAGCCGCGTCAGACGTCCGTCCACCTTCCGCGTCGCCTCTTGAAGGCGCGGGCCATTGGGGGCGGCGTCGAAGATCTCCACCAGGGCCTGGACATGCCGCTTGCGCAGCTCGCTCGCCACCGACTCCACCGTCTCCGGGGCGGGAAGGTCGGGGCCGGCGAGTCGCTGCAGCAGGTCCGTGACGCCGGCCATGGCGGACACCACCACCGCCAGGGGCCTCGGCCCCTCGTCGATGAGCCGTGCGACGTCCCGCAGGCGGTCACCGCCATCCAGTGACGTGCCTCCGAACTTGTAGACCGCGGGCGCCCGCCCGCCGCTCACGACCGATTCCCGACCGCCGCGTCGACGAGTCCCTTCACGCGGCAGAGCTCTGCGTTGAGCACCGCCGCACCGGCGGCACCCCTGTCCAGGTTGTGCGCCAGCGCCATGAACGCGACGCCCAGAGCGCCACAGCGTCGCACCCGGCCGACGGATACGGTCATCCCGCGACCCAGGTCGCGGTCCAGCCTCGGCTGGGGGCGGGTGGGATCGTCCGTGACATCGATGAGCTTCGCCGGGGACGACGGGAGTCCGAGCTCCGTCGCCTTGCCTGCATACGCCCGCATGGCCTCCAGCGCCTGGTCGGGCGACGGATTCCCCTGGAGCGCCACGGAGACCGACACCAGATGCCCGCGCCCCACGTTCACCCGGGTCGCCGTGATCCCCATGGAGCAGGGCGCCTCCTTCAGCGTCCCACCCTCCACGGTGCCCAGGATCTTGGTGGGCTCGTAAGCCACCTTCTCCTCTTCTCCGGGGATGAACGGGATGACGTTGTCCACGAGATCGAAGGCGGGTGGGCCGGGCTTCCCCGCGCCCGAGATGGCCTGGAAGGTGGTGGCCACCGCCTTCTCCACGCCGAACGCCTCGTGCAGGGGAGCCAGCGCCGTCGCCAGGCCCGTCACCACGCAGTTGGGATTGGTGACGATGGCGCCGGGCCATCGGGACTTCTGCCGCGCCACCAGCTCCAGATGATCCGGATTCAGCTCGGGGATGACCAGGGGGACGTCGGGGTCCTGCCGGAAGGTGGACGCGTTGCTCACCACGAGGTGGCCGGCGCCGGCCAGCTCCGGCTCCACCTCCCGGGCCACCGAGGAGGGCAGGGCGGACAGGACGATGGGCGTGCCCCAATCACCGGCGAGCGACCGGACGGTGAGGTTCGCCACGTCCTCGGGAAGGGGGCCGGCCTCACCGGCCAACAGGTCGCCCAGGCGGCCGCCGGCCGAGCGGTCGGAGGCACCCACTTCCGCGATGCGGAACCAGGGGTGGTCGGCCAGCATGCTCACCAGACGGGCACCCACGGTACCCGTCGTTCCGAGGATGCCCACCGGGATACGGTCGCTCACGATCTTCTCCGACATGTCTTGCGTTCGAGCTCCTGCAGGGCGAGTGCCGCAATCTCGCATCCCGGCCGGCGAGGCCCAAGGGTGACCCGCCACGAAGTCTCCTTGCAACGCGCGTACCGGATCCGTCATCGTACCGGATGACCAAAGAAGGAGAGGACCCATGAACCGTCGCACGCTCGTGCTCCTCGCGATGATGGCCCCGATGCTGCCGGCTTCGACCGTGGCCGGGCAGGAGGACACGTCTCAGGAGGACCCACACATGGAGCGGGCGCTACGGGTGCTCCGGTCCACCCCGCTCATCGACGGCCACAACGACCTGCCCTGGGCCATCCGCCAGAGCGAGGCGGCCCCCATGGACGTTCACGCGGCGGCACACGATCTCCGGGTGGAGTCTCCCTTCCACACCGATGTCCCGCGCCTCCGCCAGGGACGGGTCGGTGCCCAGTTCTGGTCCGTGTACGTTCCGTTCGGCGCCGTGGAAGATGGAGCCGCGCGTACCCAGCTGGAGCAGATCGACATCGCCCTCCAGATCATCGCGGCCTATCCCGACGCCCTCGAGCTGGCACTGGACGCGTCCGATGTCGAGCGCGTCTTCGGTCAGGGCAGGATCGCCTCTCTCCTGGGCATGGAGGGGGGGCACGCCATCGAGAACTCGCTCGGAGCGCTGAGGGCCTTCCATGCGCTGGGGGTCCGCTACATGACCCTCACGCACAACGGTACCATAGACTGGGCGGACTCGGCCGCCGACACGGCCCGGCACGGCGGGCTCACGGCGTTCGGGCGTGAGGTGGTGGGAGAGATGAATCGCCTGGGGATGCTCGTCGACCTCTCCCACACCTCGCCGGCGACCATGAACGACGCCCTGGACGTCTCCGCGGCGCCTGTGATCTGGTCACACGCCTCGGCCAACGCCGTGCACGAGCATGTCCGGAACGTCCCCGATCAGGTGCTCCGGAGGCTCCCCGAGAACGGGGGCGTGGTGATGGTGACCTTCGTTCCGTCCTTCCTCTCGCCGGGCGACGAAGCGACCCTCTCCGACGTGGCGGACCATATCGATCACATCGCCAACGTGGCCGGCGTGGAGCACGTGGGCATCGGCTCGGACTTCGACGGGATCAGCAGCACCCCCGTGGGGCTGGAGGACGTCTCCACCTTTCCCGCCCTCTTCGCCGAGCTGTCCCGTCGAGGATGGACGGAGGAGGAGATGGCGATGCTCGCCGGGGAGAACGTTCTGCGCGTCATGCGCCAGGCCGAGGCGGTGGCGCGCAGGCTACGCCGCGACCGTGCCCCCTCCACCGCCACCATCGAAGAGCTGGACGGTCCCGCGCCCGGAGGGTGACGTCGTCCCGTTGTGGGAGCGGCGCCGTGAGGTCGGGTGGCCTAGCCTCCGTGCTTGGTGGCGATGGCCTCCAGGCCCGCCCGAATCTCCGATTCCGGAATCCATCGTCCCCGGACCATGACGCCCACGCGGGCGGTCAGGTTGTCCAGGTCGTCGAGGGGGTTGGCCTCCAGCACGAGGAGGTCCGCGCGCTGGCCCGGGGCCACGGTCCCGAACGCCCCGTCGAGCCCGAGATGGTCTCGAACGTAGGCACCCACCGCCGAAGTTCCGCTCTC
>CAYGKI010000075.1:9379-11331 GCA_964350235.1 uncultured Gemmatimonadaceae bacterium
GGGGTCATTCCCGCCTCGGCCATCTTCGCGATCTCTCGGTGTAGCGCGAACCCCGGAACGTTGTAGAGCTGTGGGGAATCGGTCCCCATGAGCACGCCGGCGCCGGCATCGGCCAGCGTCACCAGGATCCGATTGCGGAGCTGGAAGAACGCGTCGAGTGCCTGCGGAGACCCCAGCGGCCCTCCGGAGCCCTGTGCGCGCCAGGACTCCCGCTGGCCTCCGGACACGTAGCGCATCTCGGGCAGGCCCAGGAACGCGCCCGGATCCGCCCCGCGGTAGAGGTTCTCCCACAAGTACATGGTGGGCACCACGTAGGCGTCGTGCTCCAACGTGAGGGCCACGAGCTCGTCGATCCTCTCCTGATCGACGCCGTTCACCAGCGCTTCCAGATCGATGGGGCCGGCGTTGATCTGCTCCTGGACACCGGTCCCGGCCACGGCCTGGACGTAGCCGTCGAGGTGGTCCACGGTGGACATGCCGGTGACGAGCGCGTGCTCCAGCCCGACATCGGAGGGGACGTGGCCGCCGAAGGTCAGACCCACGGCGCCGGCCACGGCGACCATGTGATCCCAGGTCTCGCGCGAGACGCCGGGGTGGATCTTCTGAAGGTGGTACCCGGCTTCGGCGTGCCCTCGCACCAAGGTCTCGGCCGTCGCCGGTGAGGGAGCCGAGCTGCCGTTGATGGATGGGGCGCCCACGTAGAACGTCGGCCCCAGCACGCGGCCCGCCTCGATCTCCGCCGAGAGGGGCAGCTGGTAGTCCGACCCGAGCATCCCGCGGATGGTGGTGATGCCGTTGGCCAGATAGAGGAAGAGGATGTCCTCCACCTCGTCGCGCGGCGGGTCGGCGCCCGGCGGGACGTGGGCGTGCATCTCCGCCAGTCCGGGCATGAGGTACCGTCCGGATCCGTCGATAATCGTGGCTCCCTCTCCCACCTCCACCTCGGCCGACGGACCCACCCGCGTGATGACCCCGTCCTCCACCAGCACGGTCCGGTGGGGGAGCGTTCCCTCACGGTCCATGGGAAGCACGGTGACCCCGACGAACGCGTAGCTTCCCGGCACGGCCGGTGGGGGTGCCGGGCAGGCGCCGGTGCTCAGCGCGAAGAGGCCCGCCGCCACCGCCGAGGTCGCTGCCGCCCTGAAGGTCATCGCCTTCTTCCTCCCCGCTTTCGCGAACGTGGTCAGCCCGCCAGCCACGCTCTGGCGTCGGCGTGGGACGTGAAAGGCTTCACTTCGACGCCCACGGCCGACGCGAAGGGCCCGTTCGCGTCGAACAGGGAGTCGAATCGTGACGGGACGACCACGGCCATCCTGCGGATCCGGGCGCCATGGGCCGCGAGGGCGGCTCCTTCGGCGGTGAGGGACTCGGGTGACTTGCGGTCCAGGCCGGCCGCTCCGCTGAGGTCGAGAAGGACCGGCCCGGGGGCGCTGCCGTCCTGCTGCCCGAAAGCCGTCGCGCCGACCCGGGCCAGCTCGCCGGGGGTATAGTCGCCATCCGCGGTGAGCACGAGAATGTCGTTCTTGAGCCGTGAGAAGACCGGCATCGATCCGGGATCCTTGCTACGGGAGCGTGCGAAGCGCGTGTCGCTTCGGCTGGCGCCAACATGCGGTCGCGGGTGGGGGGGCAGCAAGCGGCGCCGGAGGCCGGCTCCTGCTAGATTCAAGGGGACGGGACGCACCACGAAACGGCACGAAGGACCGGGAGGAAAGCATGCTGTTGCGGCGCTTCTATGACGACAAGCTGGCGCAGGCGAGCTACATGGTCGGTTGCCAGGCGACGGGTGAGGCCATCGTCGTGGATCCCCACCGGGACACGGACGTGTACCTCGACGCCGCCAAGAAGGAGGGGATGCGGATCCGCTACGTGACCGAGACGCACATCCATGCGGACTTCCTGTCGGGGTCGCGGCAGCTTGCGCGGCGTACCGGCGCACAGATGCTCCTTTCCGC
>CAYGKI010000076.1:0-11318 GCA_964350235.1 uncultured Gemmatimonadaceae bacterium
TCCTGCGCGCCGCCACCACCCGCGCACTCCTGGGCCGCGACGACGGGCTCCCGCTCAGGATGTACCAGGTGGCGTTCGAGCCCGGGGCCCGCATGAACTGGCACCGGCACGACGGCCCACAGCTCCTCCTCGGGCTCTCCGGGCGGTGCGTGGTGGAGAACCGCCGTGGGGACCGCGCCGTCATCACGGCAGGTGATCTCGTGGTCGTGGACGCCGGCGAGGAGCACTGGCACGGCGCCCCCTCCGGCGAGGAGGGCGCGCATCTGGCCATCAACCTGGGCGAGGCCACCGAGTGGCTGGAACGGCCACCGGGAGACTGATCCCCTGCGAGCCCATCCCGGTTCACCTCGGGAGTCCGGCGGCCGTCAGGGATGGGCGAAAGCCTGGTGAAAGAGGAGCGTCGCCAGGGTCTTTCCGTCCCGGATCTCTCCGTTCCGCGCCAGCGCCATGACCTCGGCGCGGGTCAGCAGCCGCACCTCGATCTCCTCGGTGGCCTCCAGCTGCTGGCCCACTTCCGAGAGACCGGTGGCCACGAAGGCGTACATGCGCTCGTCGCAGATCCCCGGGGAGGTGTAGAACGTGGTGAGCGCCCGGATGTGGGACGCCTCGTAGCCGGTTTCCTCCACGAGCTCGCGGGCGGCGGTGGCCGCCGGATCCTCCCCGGGCTCGAGCGTGCCGGCGCAAAGCTCCCATAGCGTCTCACCCACGGCGAAACGCCGGTTCCGGATCATCACGTAGCGCCCGTCGTCGAGGATGGGGAGCACCACCACGGCCCCCGGGTGGACGACGACCTCACGCATGGCCACGTCTCCGCTCCGGGTGGGCACGGCCCTCCGCTCCACCCCGAACTTCACGCCCTGGAAGATCTTCTCCCGGGCGTCGTCGGGCCGGGTGCCGAGCCCGTCGCTCACCGCGGCACCTCGTACACCGCCGGACGCTGGATGCCCAGGTCGTCCTCGTGGATTCCGAAGGCCCGCCCCGCGCGCACCGACTGCACCTCGAATCCCGTCGGGAACGACACCACCCGGAGGCGGGCGCCGTCCGCGTCATAGACGCGCCAGTGCTGCCCCGTCATCCCGGGTACGTCGTAGTGCAGCGCCCAGAAGCGACCTTCGTCGTCCACCACCGAGCGGAAGAACGCCGGAAGCGAGTCGGGAAACGGGATCCCCTCCGTGGCCTCCTGCACTCCCTCGCCGGCGCTCGCCATCCAGGATTCGCGGTGCGCGGCCGTGGTGGGACGACGCGGCTCCCCGTCGCGGATCTCCATGCGAAGGGCTCCGTCGGGGCCGTAGATCGACAGACGATGCTCCATGGGATGCGTGACCGCGATGCCTCCCTCCCACACCATGGGATACGCTACGAAGAAGAAGTGCGGCGTGGCGAACCGCCGGATCCCCTCGGCGCCCGGGCGCTCCCAGTTCTGCAGGTAGGGCATCTCGAAGACGGGGATGTCGGGCGCGCCTTGGGGATCCCACAGGCGGACCGCATGGTGGTACCAGTTCGGGCCTTCCGAGCCCGTGGCGAACACGCACCCCCAGGACCGCAGCACGTGCCGACCGTCGCCTTCGGTCATGACCCCGCTCCATCCCGGGAAGACGCACATGTCGGCCCCGTCGTCCATCTCCCCCATCTCGCTCACGTACGACACGGTCCGGACGAAGCTCATGTCGGGTGCCAGGTACGACACGCGCCGCGCCCGGGTGTCGTTGACCACGATGGTATCGCCTGGAAGAAGCTGACCCGTGCTGATGAAGCCGAACTCCCCGGGCCCTTCCCCGGCCCGGCCCACGTCGGCCAGGTGCCCGCCCTGGGCGTCGTAATAGCGGACGGCCAACGCACCGTGGTCCACCACCGCCACGCGCCCGTCGTCCAGCCCCGCCACCAGACGGACGCCGTCGAACTCGTAGCGGGGATCCCCCTCCTCACCGATGGTGAGGACAGGGCCGCTCGCGTGGACCGTGTCCACGGGCCCCACCGGGATCTCCACGATGCGCTCGCCCGCGCTGTCCCGCGCCACCATCTCCATGGCGCCAGGGCCTTCGCCGCCCCGCTCGCCGCATGCACCCACCGCGAACAGGGCCCCCGCGGCCAGCACCCTCCACCCCCGCGCCCGCCGATCCTCGTGCATGATCTCCTCCGCTTGCGGTCAGGCTGTTCATCGGCATAGTCGTTCCGGCGGTGGCGGGTGTCAAAGCGGCCGGTGCTTGACCCAGGCGCAGATCCCCGCATCGTTCCCCGCCTCACACGCCGCCCGCCACCACGGCGACGACACCTCGATCCGGCCCCGTTCCGAAGCCACGCCTTGAGCATCCTTCTCTCCACCGTCGCCCCGGTCTTCGGGATCATGGCCATCGGGTACGCCGCCGCCCGGCTCCGCATGCTGGACGAAGCCAGCGTGCGCGGGCTGGTGCTCTTCGTCTTCAACTTCGCCATCCCCCTCCTTCTCTTCGGCAGCCTGGCGGAGCTGGAGCTTCCCGAAGACGTGGCCTGGGGCTTCCTGGTGGCGTTCTACGTAGGGAGCGGCGCGGCCTACGTCATGGGCATGGGGGCGGGCAAGCTCTTCTTCGGCCGTGACCTGGCGGATCAGGCCATCTTCGGCATGTCCGCGGCCTTCGCGAACATCGTGCTTCTGGGGGTCCCGGTGATCCTCACCGTGTTCGGGCCCGAGGCCTCGCTCCCCATGTTCCTCATCATCGGGTTCCACTCGATGACGTTCATGCCCCTCACGGTAGCGCTCATCCACGGTGGCCGGGGCGACGGGACCTCCTGGGTGGACCAGCTTCGCGAAGTCACGTCGGCGGTGCTGAAGAATCCCATCGTACTCGGGTTGCTCGCCGGCTTCTCCGTCAACCTCTCGGGCGTCGTCCTGCCCGGTGGCATCGACCGCATCGTGGAGCTCATGGGGAACGCCGCCGTACCCACGGCGCTGTTCGCCATGGGCGCATCCCTGGTGGCCACCCCGGCCGCGGGCGATCGAGCGCCCGCCCTGCTCCTCACCGGGTTGAAGCTCGTGGTGCATCCCCTGCTGGTCTGGGTGGTGGCCGTGCCCGTTCTGGGCCTGGACGGGCTCTGGGTCTCGGTGGCGGTCCTGCTCGCCGCCATGCCCACGGCGGTGAACACGTACCTCTTCGCCGAGCGATACGGAGCCGCGCCCAGGGTCGCCGCACGCACGGTCCTGCTGTCCTCCGTGTTCGCGGTGCTGACCGTGTCCGCGCTCATCGTCCTGTTGGAGCGGTAGGCTCGGGCTCGTCATCGGGTGGGGTCCGTCACAGCCCTCAGGTGCCGCTCGTTGGATGGGCGAACCCCATCCTCATCCATGGAGTCGCCCATGCACGCTGCCCCGCTCGCCCGCCTCGCGCTCCTCGCCCTGCTGACCGTGGGCTCCGCCTGCTCTGACGGCCAGGGCCCCCAGGGGCCCGCGCTCTTCAGCGACCTGGACGGCGCTCCGGTCTTCCTGGTCCAGAGCGAGCCCGCCACGGCGGTCATGGAGGCGCTGTTCGACGGACGGGTGCTCCTGGACGCCTCGGGGTGTCTTCGCCTGGACGTGGGTGGCCCGGAGGACGCCACGGTAGTCTGGCCCTACGGCGCCACCCTGGAACCCTCCGGCGACACGTATCTGGTCCGCGACGCGGACGGGCGCCAGGTGGGAACCGTGGGTGAGGGTTTCCGGTTCGGCGGAGGATTCGTCTCGCGCCTCCACGACGGCATCCCCCTGAACGAAGACGCCCGGGCCCGCGCGGAAGCGCAGTGCCCGGGCGCCTACTGGGTCGTCGGCGAGATCCCTCGAGGGGCGCGCTGACCGGGGCGCGCTAGCGCCCTCCCCTGCCGCCCCTGGCCGGCGCCATGAGCTGGCGGTACTGATCCAGCCCGGCCAGAACCTTGAACTCCACCACCATCTTCCCGATCTCGGGCGTGGCCAGCGTCGGATCCCCGGTGACACCGGCGTCCGGGTCACCTCCGCCGGGCATGCGCAGGTCGTTCCGCACCCCGTCGGGGAACACGTACATCACCGCGGAGGTGTCGGTGATGCCGGCGTGGCTGCCGATCTGCTCCATGGTGTAGCCGTATTCGGCCTGGAGCCACATCCGCGAGTACTCCTGCCCCATGCGGTAGTAGTCGGTGAGCGCGAAGACCTTGGTGGAGCCCCCGGCCCACTCCTCGTTGAGGCGGTCGGCGACGGCCTGCATGCCGCCCTGGTTCCCACCGCTGTCCCCGATGAACAGGATGTGCTCGAAGCCGTGGCTCTCCAGGCTCCGGGCCGCGGCTTCCAGCAGACGGTCGTAGCTCGGCGACGGGAGGGAGATGACCCCAGGCTTGTCGGCCCAGTTGGCGCGGTTGTAGTCCCCCTCGGGAACCCAGGCCACGGTGGGCGCCACCAGCGCGTTCCCCAATCGCTCGGCCATGAGCCCGGCGGCATGGGTGACGATGTAGTTGTGCTTCCCCATGACCATGTGAGGGCCGTTCTGCTCCGTGCCGCCGGTGGGCACGATGGCGACCCTCTTCCCGGCGGCCATGGCGTCGCGAATCTCCGTCCACGTCATCTGCTCGATGTAAGGATCCCCGGGGCTGTCGACCTGAGCCACCAGCTGGGTGGGCACCGCCAGCGCGGCCAGCGCCACGACGCCCACGCCCCAGCCCGAAGCGCGACGAACGAGGGATCCCCTGCGACGCGACCGGTCGACCACGGTGGTCACCGCCCTGCTTGCGAGCGCGCTCATCGGTCGTCCTCCTGGTCCATGCCCAGCGCGGCGCGGATCTCGGCGAGGGTGTTCTGGATCTTGAAGTCGAGAATGCGACGCCCGATCTCCGGGGATGCCAGGGTCGGATTCCCGCTGGATCCCGACCCCTCGAACCCGCCTCGGTCGGCCAGCAGATCCTTCCGGATGTGCTGCTCGTTCACGAACCACATCTGCGAGGTGTCTGTGATCCCGGCGTGCCCACCGATCTCCTCGGCGGGAATCCCCAGCTCCTCGGTGATGTAGGTCCGCCCGTCCGCGCCCGACTTCCGGTAGTAGTCCTCGATGAGGTAGGCCCTGGATCCGGTACCTGCCCATTCGCCGTTCAGCGTCTCCACGGCCGTCTCCATCCCGGAGTAGTTGCCGCCCGAGTCACCAAGGAAGAACACGTTGGTGAAGCCGGCGCGCTCGTGGCTCCGGGCCGTGTGGAGGAGGAGCTCCACGAACCACTCCTCGGGCATGGTGATGGTGCCGGGCATGCGCATGTGGCCGGTGGGCTCCGGGCCCCACTCCCCCTCGGGCACGTACGTGATGATGGGCGATACCAGCGTGTTCCCGAGGGCTCTGGCGATCTTGTCCGTCGTGTACTCCAACACGTACTTGTGCTCGGCCATGACCATGTGGGGGCCTTTCTGCTCGGTCCCCGCCGTGGCGATGATCACGTTCGTGGCGCCGTCCTCGATGCGGTCGCGGATCTCGACCCACGTGAGGGCTTCGAGGAATACCGTGCTCGGCGGGGCTTGGGCGCTGAGCCCCTGCGGCACGAGAAGCGCGGCCACGAGTGTGGCCAGCGCGGGCGGACCGGCGACCTTCATCTGCGACTCCGGGAGGAGGGTGACTCGTCTTGGAGAAGCCAACGTGCGCCGGGGCGGACCGGACGGCAAGACGCTGGCGCGCCGGTCTCGCGCTCGGGATCGGCGCTGCGATTGGACGCACCGCGCGTGGCGACGTATGCTGGGGTGGAGGCCACCATCGGGCCTCCACCCCGCCTGAGCCCGGAGGGTCATCGTGCAGAGCCGTCGCAGCTTCCTCGGAGCCGTCTCCCTCCCTCTCGCCGCGGCAGCCGGCGGGTTTCCCCTACGCCCTACCCTCCTTTCCAGGAGCGCGTCGGACGTGGCGAGGGCTCTTGCGGCACATCCCGGCTCCCCGGCGGAGGTCGCGGACGACGAGGACTTCTGGTTCGAGGTGGCGCGGGCGTTCACGGTGGACCGGACCCTGCTCAATCTCAACAACGGAGGAGTGAGCCCCTCGCCCGGCTGGGTCCAGGAAGCCATGAAGCGGCACCTCGACTTCTCCAACCTGGCACCCACCCACACCATGTGGCGCGTGCTGGAGCCCCAGCGCGAGGGGGTCCGTGAGCGGATGGCTCGGGCGTGGGGTGTGGACGCGGAAGAGATCGCGTTCACGCGGAACGCGTCCGAGAGCCTGCAGACCATGCAGATGGGCGTGGACCTGGAGCCCGGGGACGAGGTTCTCACCACCACCCAGGACTACGGCCGCATGCTCACGACGTTCCGGCAGCGGGAGCGCCGGGAGGGGATCGTGCTCCGTCAGATCCGGATTCCCGTTCCCGCCGAGGACCCGGCCGAAGTGGTGCGTCTGTTCGAAGAGGCCATCACGCCGAGGACGCGCGTGATCCTGGCCTGCCACATGATCAACCTCACGGGTCAGATCCTCCCGGTCCGGGAGCTGGGCGCCATGGCCAGGCGCAGAGGCGTGACCCTCATCGTGGACGGCGCGCACGCCCTCGCCCACTTCGATTTCAGCCTGGCCGAGCTGGAGCTGGACAACTACTCCACCTCCCTCCACAAATGGCTGTTCGCCCCCCACGGGACGGGCCTCCTGTACGTACGACGGGACAAGATCCCCGACACCTGGCCGCTCATGGCCGCCCCGGACACCATGGACGGGGATATCCGGAAGTTCGAGGAGATCGGCACCCACCCCGCCGCCAACTACCTGGCCATCGGTGAGGCGCTGACCTTCCACGAGGGCATCGGGGGGGCGAGGAAGGAGGCCCGTCTGGTCCATTTGAGGGACTACTGGGCTCGCCCCCTCCTCGAGCACGACCGCGTGCGCCTGCACACCAGCCTCGCCCCCGGCAAGGCCTGCGGGATCGCCACGGTGGAGATCGACGGCATCGAGCCCAGCGCCCTGGTGGAGCACCTCTGGGCCGAGCACCGCATCATCACCGTGCCCATCAACCATGCCGAGTTCCGGGGTGTCCGCGTCTCGCCGAGCGTCTACACCACGCTCCCCGAGCTGGACCGCTTCGTGGAGGCCGTGGAGCAGGTGGTGCGCAGGGGCATCCCCGCCTAGCGAAGCCCCGAACCGAGCCGAGCTCGCTGGGACGGGCCGGGCGTCACGCCGGGCGGGGGAAGGTGTCGGGTCAGCGCCCCTCGATGAGGCGTGTGACCCGGCGCATGCCCTCGGCCAGGCGCCCCACCGCGGCCACGTAGCGCTCCTCCCATTCCACCACGCCCTCCGGGTCCTCGGTCTCGATCTCGAACCGGAGCCCGGGCAGCATCCACGACGCGTAGCCGCTGAAGGGATCCGGCGAGACGTAGAGGGACCGGCTCCACGGCCGGTCCTGGAGTCCACGATCGTCCAGCCACGCCTTCTCCAGGTCGATGAAGGCGTGATTGATCCGCGCCGCCTCGTCGGCCGGCACCGGTCCTCCCGCCACGCGACGCGCCCTGGCCTCGTGGAGCTCCGCCGCCGCCGCATCCAGGCTGCGGCTGGCCTCCATGAGACCGGTGAGATCGATGTCCATGCTCCACGCCTCGGCCACGTCGAAGAGGGTCTCGATGTGGGTCCGTGTATCGGTGGCGTAGCGGGTCACGTCGTACGGAAGCAGATCCGCGTTGGCCAGCCGTAGCGCCAGGAGCCCATCGGCGCGCGACAGCATGGGACCGAAGACCCAGTCCGAGTCCCCGAAACGCTCGAACCACGCGAAGTTGTCGTAGTTGGAGTGGTAGATCCCGCTTCTGCCGCCGGAGCTGAGGCCGGCGGACGGGATACCGGCGTGGGTGTAGAAGGCCACGTGGTCGGATCCCCCGCCCAGGTTGCCCATGGCCGGGACCCCGTCCTCGGCCTGGGCTGCCCACCATTCGTAGATGGACTGCTCGGTGCCCGGGTACGCCACGTCACGGAGGGCGTCCAGGATGGGCTGCTTCAGCGACGGCGACGCCGAGGCGCCGAAGTTGGGCCCCGACACCACGGCATCGGCATTGATGTAGGCCACCGCGCCGCGCTCCAGCTCGGGCAGGAACTCCTCCACCCACTCGGTGGACCCGATGATTCCGTACTCCTCGGCGTCCCAGTGGGCGATGAGGATGGATCGCCGCGGCCGGCATCCCTCCTCCGCCAGCGTCCCCAGGGCTTCCGCCAGCGTGAGGAGCATGGACGTCCCGCCGTTGGGATCCACGGCACCGAACGCCCACGGGTCGTAGTGGGCCCCGAGGATGATCCACTCGTCGGGGAACTCCGAGCCCTCCAGCGTTCCGACGACGTTCACGGCGCGGGTCATGGCCTTGGGCTGGTCCACCCGGACCCGAACCGTCAGCTCGGGTCCGCCGGTGAGCCTGTACGGCATGTCCAGGCCTCCCTGCCAGTCGTCGGGTGCCTGGTCACCGGTCATCCGGGAAAGGATCTCGGCGGCGGCGTTCCATCCCACGGGGAGCACGGGGATGGTGTGCAGCCCCACCTCGTCGGGATCGAGCCGCTCCACCTGCTCCGGACCGTCCAGCGGGAGCGCCGGCTCGAAGGGGGTGAGCGGATCGCCGGTCCACGGGAGCGTGAGCACCGAGCCCCGCTGGATGATCTCCCCGTTGAGCATGGGCCCCTGGGGATAGGGATCCACGTGGTCGGCCGGCTTGTCGTTGAACATGATCACGCCGGCGGCCCCACGCTCCTCCGAGAACAGGACCTTGTAGCCGCGGAAGTTACCCCCGTACCGCGCCAGAACGATCTTGCCACGCAGGTCGACGCCGAGTGAATCGAGCGCCCTGAAGTCCTCTCTGCGCCCATAGTTGGCATATACGACCTCACCCGTCACATCACCGCTTCCCGAGAACGCGTTCCACCCGTTCAGGAGATCGGGGTGCGCACTGAAGCGATCCTCTTCCAGAGCCGGCTCCCGGTTCGAGAGCCGCATGGCCACGGGACGCACGATGTGCACTTCCACGTCGTCGGTGAGCTGCGGCAGGTACACGTCGTAGGCGTGCTTCCGAACGGTGAGCCCGGCGGCCTTCATCACGCGCTCCAGGTAGTTCCCCACCTCCACCTGCTGGGCGGACCCCGTGGGATGGGGGGCGGCGGTGATGATCCGCAGGTGCTCCCGGAAGGCGTCCGAGGACGGGAGCTCCAGGAACCGATCCTCGCAGTACTGTTGCCGCGCGGCGAGCTGGGCGGAGAAGCCCACGGGCGCGTCGACCTCGAAGCGCACCTGGGCATGGACCGCGCCTCCCCCGGGCACCAGCGGCCCCACCGCGAGGGCGAGGACCGAGGCCAGGGAAGTCATGGAGAGGGCTCGGACGGGCTTCATATGCGGTACGCTCATGGGTTTCAGCGGGACGCGGGTCGGGCTTGGGAAGTTCAGCGACGGTAGACGCGGCCCGAATCGGAGGCAAGCACGGGCAAGACCGCCGAAGTGGTGTCGCGAGGAACGCTGTCGGGGCCCGTGCCGGGCAGCGGCAAGGTGTCGAGCGCTGCCGGGGGGAGGGTGTCGCCCTGGTCCGGGAGGCTGTCCACGTCCCCTTCCCGGCCGGTGTCGGTGCCCGGGTCGCCCCACTCCGGGGGGAGGCCCGGGAGTAGGTCGGGGAGGACCAGATCCGGTGGCGGCTCGGGAATGGGTCCCGGAACGACGGCTCCCGACGGAGCGAGCCGCGAGAAGATCAGGTCGCGCCGCCACTCCATGCGTCCGGGCCGGTAGGCGGGATTGGACGTGAGGGGGTGCGGGAGGGTGCCGGCCAGAGCCGCGGCCTGCCGCAGGGTGAGGTCCGCCGCCGCGCGCCCGAAGTAGCGGCGCGCCGCCATCTCCACGCCGAAGATCCCCGGCCCCCATTCGGCGGCGTTCAGGTACAGCTCGAGGATGCGGTCCTTCTCCAGAGCCCGCTCGAGCCGGCGCGCCACCACCAGCTCCATGGCCTTCCTGACGAACGATCGATCTGTGCCGAAAAAGAGGTTCTTGGCCAGCTGCTGGGTGATGGTGCTCCGGCCCCTGAGCTCGGCGCGGTTCTCCCACGCGTGACCCACCGCCCGTACCAGCGCCACCAGGTCCCGCGCGCTCCACCAGGAGAAGTCCTCGTCGCCGGTCCACTGGACCTCCTCGGCCAGGGACACCCAGTCCACACCACCATGCTCCCGGAAGCGGTAGTCCTCGGCGACGATGACCGCACGCCTCATGTGGGGCGAGATCCGGTCCAGATCCACCCATTCGCGCTGGATGCTCAGCGAGTCCCCTGCCTCGCGGGCTTCCCGCATGCGCTGCTCCATGAGCGCCGTCGGCCCCGGATCCCCGGCCTCGAGCCCCCGCTGATACGGGATCACCACGAACCAGACCATCGACCACGAGCAAGCGAGCGCGGCCAGAACCCAGGGCCAGCGCCGCCGAGACCGCGGTTCCACCGCCGGGCCGTCCGGCTCCTCGTCGTCCATCACGGCTCCTGCTCCGCCCTGGCGCGCCCCATCAGGAACACCGAAGGCACGTCCGTGGCGGCGGCGCGCAATCTCCAGGTGATGCCCATCGCTTCCAGGTTCCCCAGCGTGACCGCGGCGGCCGCCACGCGCACCGGCCACGTGACGTCGAACAGGAGCACCGCGAAGACGGCCAGAAGCGTGAGGGGCCCGGAGATCTTGGCGGACCACTGGTGGTACGACGGAGGGACGCCGAACCGGGCCAGGGCCAAGGCCACCGACAGTAGGTAGGAGAGGACCGCCGCACCGATCCAGGGCCATGCCGCCAGAAGCATGTCACCCTCCAGCACCGCCAGGGCCGCCACCGCGCTGGCGAACATGACCGCGTCGGCCAGGGAGTCCAGACGCGCCCCGGTGGCCGAAGCGCGTCCCGACCTCCGGGCCATGGGCCCGTCGATCCAGTCGGTGACCTGCAATGAAAGCAGCATGATGAGCACCACCTCCGAGCGTCCGGAGAACGCCACGAGGATCAGGGCGGGTGCCAGTACCAGGCGAACGGTGCTCAGCACGTTGGGCAGCGTCAGCTCCCCCGCCACGGCCTCTTCCTCACACCGGCTGCGCGACCTCCGAGCCGTACCTGCGGGCGACGTACTCCTCGAGAATCGCCTTGAACTCGTCCACCAGCCCTTCGCCCTTCAACGTGACGGTATGCGCGCCGTCCACGTAGACGGGTGCCTTGGGCTCCTCGAAAGTGCCCGGGAGGCTGATGCCGATGTTGGCGTACTTGGACTCGCCGGGCCCGTTCACCACGCAGCCCATGACGGCGACCTCCATCTCCTCCACGCCCGGGTACTCCTTGCGCCACTCCGGCATGCGCTGGCGGATGTAACCCGTGATGTCCTCGGCCATCTCCTGGAAGAAGGTGCTGGTCGTCCGCCCGCACCC
>CAYGKI010000077.1:0-228 GCA_964350235.1 uncultured Gemmatimonadaceae bacterium
CCAATCCACTCATGCTGTTCTCCTCTCTCGTGCGCTCGTTCGTGCTCTCAGGATTCGGGCACGGGGCTCCGGTGGCATGGGAGCCCCGTGCGCCGACATGCGTCACAGGGCGACCAGCCGCCCTTCGATCTCTCCCCGCCGAGGTTCGAGCCATGCCGGCAGCATGAGTCCCGTGCCCAGCGCCTCCGGCTCCTCGTCGATGGCGAACCCCGGGCCGTCCGTGGCGAT
>CAYGKI010000077.1:238-2074 GCA_964350235.1 uncultured Gemmatimonadaceae bacterium
AGTTTCAGCCCGAGCGCCCGCTCATAAAACTCGCCCGCCGCCTCCAGGTCTTTGGTATGGCCCGTGACATGATGCAGTCCCCACAAATCCATTTCAGGACTGATCTGCGAGACCGGCTCCGGCCAGGTTTGGGAGGCGATCTCCGCTTCGTCGCGTCCCTGCGGCAATCGTGCGATGTCGGGTGTGATCATGGTTTCGCCGAGCCGGTCGATGGGTTCATCGATGGCAAATCCGGGGCCGTCCGTGGCGATCTCCAGCAGGAGGCCGTCGGGCGCCTGGAAATAGATGCTCTCGAAGTATTGACGGTCCTTCACGTCGGTGACCGGGACGCCCAGGGAAAGCAGGTGGTCCCGCCAGGCGGCCTGGTCTTCGGCATCCTTGGCACGGAAGGCGATGTGGTGGGTCTGGCCCGCGCCCTGCCGCGCGTGATACGTGGACCCTTCCCACCCGAAGAGCGTCAGCGTCGAATGGGGCTTCACCTCCGCGCCGTCGTAGTTCCCCCAGAAGTAGTGCAGCGTCTTGGCGTCGTCCTGGTTGTAGGTCTTCTTCACCAGCTCCAGCCCCAGCGCCTCCCGGTAGAACCGGTCGGCCTCCTCCAGATTCCCCGTGATGCCGGTGATGTGGTGGATGCCCGAGAGCGCCATGTCCGGCGTGACCTCCGGGACGGGAGCCGGGTGCGTCGCCCGGGCGATGGCGTCCTCGTCCCGCCCCTCGGGAAGCCGCTCGCTGGGGGGCGTCACCAGGGACCGCCCCAGGGCGTCGGCTGGCTCGTCGATGGCGTATCCCGGACCGGCGGTGGCGATCTCGAGGATCTGCCCGTCGGGGTCGGAGAAGTAGAGGCTGGTGAAGTAGCCCCGATCGATGGGCCCGCTCACCTGCACGCCATGATCGTTGAGTCGGCGCTTCCACTTGAGCTGCGCCTCCCGGGTGCCCACCCCCAGCGCCAGGTGGTGGACGCCACCCACGCCCCAGCCGCCCCGGCGCGCCTTGGGCCACTCGAAGAAGGTCAGGAGCGTTCCCGGCGCCCCGCCCTCGTTTCCGAAGTAGAGATGGTAGGCTCCGGGGTCGTCGAAGTTGACGGTCTTCTTCACGAGCCCGAGCCCGAGGACGTTGCCGTAGAAATCCAGGGTCCGGCGGGCGTCGGACGACACCATGGTGATGTGATGGAAGCCTTCTGTCACCTTGCGCATGAATCCTCCTTCGAGGGTCGTCGCGCGACCCGTTCCGATCATCGCTGTCCGTTCCACCCCCGGCGTCGGCCGCCGAGGGGCATGCGGTCCGCCCCATCCGCCGAGGCGCATCCACGGAAAGATGATAATTTAATCTTGAAACAAATCAAGGATGGTGGAGACTCCGCGGGCGAGGGCCAGCCCGGTGAGGCACGCCTCATAGGGATCGGTTGAAGCGCACCGTGGCCAGCCACAGGCCTGCGCCGGCCATTCCCGCCAGGACGGCGAACTGGACACGGAGCTCCACGAAGCCGGCCCCCTTGAGGAAGATTCCCCGGACGATCTCCAGGAAGTGCCGAAGAGGGTTGCCCAGCGTCAGGACCTGGAACACCTCGGGCATGGTCTCGGTGGGATAGAGGAATCCGGATAGGATGATGGCCGGAAGCATGAACAGGAACATGGAGAGGAAGGCTTCCTGCTGCGTCGCCGAGATGGTGGAGATGAGAAGCCCCAGCGAGAGACCGGCCAGGATGAAGAGCAGGGCGGCGGTGAGGAGGGCCAGGACCGATCCCCTCAGGGGGACCTGGAACCAAAGGAGGGCCACCGCGGTCACCGTGGCGAGCTGGAGCAGGGCGATGCCCGCCACCGGAAGGGTCTTCCCCAGCAT
>CAYGKI010000077.1:2084-9995 GCA_964350235.1 uncultured Gemmatimonadaceae bacterium
CCGCAGGGGCGACACGAGAAGCTGGTCCAGGGTGCCCAACTCTCGCTCACGGACGACGGCCATGGCGGTGAGGAGAAGGCACATGAGGAGGACGATGACCCCGATCACCGCCGGCACGTTGTAGACACGCGACTCGAGCGCCGGATTGAACCACGCCCGGGCCCGGAGGTCCACGGGTGGGCCTACCCCCCCGTCCAGGGTTCGTACGCCGTGCTCCCGGACGATGCGCGCGGCGTAGCCTTGAGCCACCGTCGCCGTGTTGGAGTTGGTCCCGTCCACCAGGAGCTGCAACGCGGGTGACTCCCCCCGAGCCAGGGCGCTGGCGTACCCGGCGGGAATCTGCAGCCCCACCACCGCGTTCCCCCGGTCCAGCGCCCGCTCCAGGTCCGTCGGCCGATGGGAGGTCAGGACGATCCTGAAGTAGCCGGACGCCGTGAGGGCGTCGGCCAGAGCCCTGGACGCGCTGGTGCGGTCGTGGTCCACCAGCGCCGTGGGGACGTTGCGCACGTCCGTGTTCACCGCGTACCCGAAGAGGAGGAGCTGGAGGATGGGCGAGACGAAGATGATCCGCTTGGTGCGGGGGTCCCGGAACAGCTGCCTCAGCTCCTTCACCACCATCCTGCGCACGCGGAGCCAGCTGGCCGCCCACCCGTCGCGGCCCCCCATCCCGCCGCTCACTCGGGGAGCTCCTTCCGGAACGTCCGGGTGGCCAGGGTCAGCCCCAGGACGGCGTACAGGGTCATCAACAGGGCCTGGGGCCAAAGCACCTCGAGCCCCACGCCCTTGAGGAACACGCCTCGCGTCACCGTGACGAAGTACCGGGCCGGCACCAGGAAGGTCACGCCCTTCAGGACGGGGGGCATGCTGGCGATGTCGAACAGGAACCCGGACAGCAGGATGGCGGGAAGGTAGGTGGCGACCATGGCCACCTGGGTGGCCAGGACCTGCGACTTCACCGCCGCGGAGATGAAGATGCCCAGCCCCAGGGCGCCCAGGAGAAAGAGCACCGTGAGGAGCCCCAGGAGCAACACGCTGCCGTTGAGGGGCGTGCCGAAGATGATCCGTCCGGCCACCACCGTGACGGCGACGTCGAAGACGCCGATGGCGAGATAGGGCAGGAGCTTGCCCACGACGATCTCGAGCCTGGTGGCGGGCGTCGCGGCCAGCTGCTCCATGGTGCCCCGCTCCCATTCACGTGCGATGGTGAGCGCGGTGAGCATGGCGGCGATTACGGACATGATCACCGCGATGAGCCCCGGCACGATCATGTGCCGGCTTTCCAGGTTGGGGTTGTACCAGGTTCGGACCTCGAGTCGGGGTCCCCCGGAGACGGCGTCCACCGCCGGCATGCCGCTTCCCGTCACGGTGGCGCCGACCCGGCCCACGATGGCGTCCGCGTAGTTCAGGGCGATGGTGGCGGTGTTGGCGTCGCTGCCGTCCAGAAGGAGCTGGACCTGGGCGGAGGATCCCTGGGCTCCCAGGTCACCGGCGTACCCGGGCGGGATCACCAGCACCGCGCGCGCCGTCCCCTCGGTGAGGGCCCGATCCACGTCCGTCGCCGTGGCGAGCCGTTCGTCCAGGTGGAACAACCCTCCCGACGTGAGCGCGTCCACCAGGGCCCGACTCGCCCCGGTTCCGTCCTCGTCCAGGACGGCGAGGGAAAGGTCCTCCACGTCCCAGGTGATGGCGTATCCGAAGAAGAGAAGCAGGAGGAGGGGAAGGACGAACGCCAGGATCATGCTCCGGGTGTCCCGCCGGAGTTGGATCCACTCCTTCCTGGCGATGGCACGGAGCCTCATGGCATCACCCCGCCGGCGCGCCGCCTTCGGCGCGCACCAGGGACACGAAGACGTCCTCAAGGGAGGGGCGGACACGCTGGACGCCCGAGATCGTCAGGCCCGCATCCTCCAACCCTCGACGGATGACGTGCGGGCCGTCGGCGCCCTCGCGGAGGGTCACGTGCAGCGCGCGGCCGAACATGGCCGCGTCCAGGACCTCCGGCTCGTCCGCCAGGGCCCTGGCCGCCGCTGGGGTGTCGTCGGTCCGCACCCGGTAGACCGGGTCCGCCAGGGTCTCACGCAGCCTGGTGGGCGTGTCCAGGGCGATGAGTCGCCCCCGGTTCATCAAGGCGAGCCGGTGGCAGTACTCGGCCTCTTCCATGTAGTGGGTGGACACCAACACCGTGGTGCCCTGGTCGGAGAGCCCGTCGATGAGGTCCCAGAAGGTTCGGCGGGCCACCGGATCCACCCCCGACGTGGGCTCGTCCAGGAAGAGGATGGGGGGTTCGTGGACCATGGCGCAGCCCAGGGCCAGCCGCTGCTTCCAGCCCAGGGGAAGGTCTTCGGTGGGCCGGGCCCGGGCTTCTTCCAGCTCGGAGATGCGGAGGCTCCACGCCCGGCGCTCCCGGAACCGGTCACCCGACACCCCGTAGAGCCCGGCGAACAGCTCGATGTTCTCGTCCACCGTGAGGTCTCCGTAGAGCGAGAACTTCTGAGACATGTATCCGATGCTTTGCTTGATCCGGTGCCGCTCCCCGTGGATGTCCCACCCAGCCACGCGACCCTCTCCTTCGGTGGGCGCCAGCAGGCCCGTGAGCATCTTGATGGTGGTGGTCTTGCCCGCGCCGTTGGGTCCCAGGAAGCCGAAGATCTCGCCACGGCGGACCTGGAACGTCACGGCGTCCACGGCGGTGAAGTCACCGAACCGGCGCGTCAGGGCGCGGACGGAGACGGGATGCGCGTCAGCCACGGGACCCCTTCGCTCCGTCCTGGCCGACCAGGTGCAGGAACACGTCCTCCAAGGAAGGCTCGATGGGCCTCAGGCCGCGCACGTCCACGTCTCGGGACGCCAGGGCGGCCCGCAGACCGGCGGCGTCCAGGTCGTCGGGCGCCAGCACGTGCACCTCCTGCCCGAACAGCGCGGCGCCGGCCAGATCCCGCATCCCGGCCAGGGCGTCCCGCGCTTGCCTCGGGTCCTCCGCCTCGACGGCCCAGACCGTTCCGCCCAACGAGCGCTGAAGCACCGCCGGATCGTCCAGCGCCAGGACCCGCCCTTCGTCGAGCAGCGCCACCCGGTCGCAACGCTCGGCTTCGTCCAGGTACGACGTGGTGAGGATGACGGTCACCCCTTCCGAGACCATCTCGTGGAGGATCATCCAGAGGTCGCGCCTGGAGATGGGGTCGACGCCGAACGTGGGCTCGTCCAACAGGAGGATCTCGGGGTGATGCACCAGGCAGCAGGAGAGGGCCAGCTTCTGCTTCATGCCTCCGGAAAGGGCGCCGGCAAGCCTCCCCTCGAAGGGGCCCAGGCCGCTGAACCGATGGAGCCGCGCCACCCGTGCGGGCCGCTCCCCGGGGGGCACGCTGTAGAGATCGGCGTAGAAGTCCAGGTTCTCCCGGACCGTCAGGTCCTCGTACAGCCCGAACCGCTGCGCCATGTAGGCGATATGGGGCTTCACTCGCTCCGGGTCCTCCCTCACGTCCAGACCCAGGATGCGGGCCGTGCCGGACGTGGGACGCAGGACCCCGGCGAGCATGCGGAGCGTGGTCGTCTTCCCGGCGCCGTCGGGACCCACGATGCCGAACAGGCCTCCGCGGGGCACGTCGAACGTCAGCCCCTGGACGGCCATGGTGTCGCCGAACGTCCGCCCGAGCTCCTGGAGGGAGACCGCCACGTCCATCACGGGCCGGCGGTCTCCAGCGTCACGTCCGCGGGCAGGCCCGGCTTGAGAATGGCATCCGGGTCGTTGGTGATACGGACCTTCACCGGGTACACCAGGCGTACCCGGTCCTCGGCGGTCTGCACGTTCCGGGGGGTGAACTCGGCTTCGGTGCCGATGAAGACCACCTCTCCTTCGATGACGCGGTCGGGGTACGTATCCGAGACGATGCGCGCGGCTGCCCCCAGCGTCACGGAGCCCAGCCGGTCCTCACGGACGTAGATGCGGACCCAGCGGTCGTCGGGGTCGGACAGCGTGAGCACCGGTGTGCCCGGTCCCACGGTCTCCCCCGGCTCCCTGTGCCGGACCGTGACGGTCCCGGCGAAGGGCGCGGTCACGGTGGCGTCGTCTCTGGCCACCTCGGCGCTTTCCTGCCTGGCCAACGCCTGGTTCAGCCGGGCCTGGGCCGCGCTCAACGTCTCCGCCCGAGGGCCTTCGCGCGTGAGGTCCAGGTGCTCCCGGGCCTGGGTGGCGGCGGCTTCCGCCGCGCGCGCCTCCGTGAGCGTCCGGTCCAGGCTCTGCCGGCTCACGGCGCCGCCCTCGAAGAGGTGGCGGGCTCGCGCGGCGTTGGCTTCGGCCTCGGCGGCCCGACTCTCGGCGGCCGCCACCGCGGCCTCTGCGGAGGCGATCTCCTGGGCACGGGCGCCGGCGCGCAGCTCGGCCAGCGCGGCCGCGGCGGCTTCGGCGTCGGCTCGAGCAGCCCGAACGCGGGCGTCCAGCTCACGTGTGTCCAGTTGGGCCAGGGTGTCCCCGACGCCTACGCCATCGCCCTCTGACACCAGCACCCGCTGGATGCGACCGGCCACCAGGAAGCCCAGACGGGCCTCCGTGGACTCCACCGTCCCCGAGGCCGTCAAGACGTGGTCGGCTCCATCGTCGGCGTCGCCGCGCATCCAGAGGGTGGCGGACGCCACCAGCACGAGACCCAGCACCGCCATCGCCGCTTTGTTCTTCATGGCACCATCTCCAGTGTGCTCGCCAACCAGTGCAGGTCCAGCGCTCCTTGCGCCCGGGCGAGGCGCACCCGGGCCAGGACCCGGGCGTGACGCGCCTCCGCCCAACCGGCCCGAGCCCGGTAGAGGCTCGCCTGAGCGAGGAGGAGGTCGCTCTGGACTCCCGCCCCGGTCTCCATGGCCAGGCCCTCGATGCGGGCCACCTCCGCCCACTGGCTCACCGAGGCGGCGAGGGCGGAAGCCCGGGCGTCGGCCTCCGTCACCGAGGCGCGGGCGCCGTCGGCCTGGATCTCGAGATCACGTCGGGCGCCGGCGGTCTCGTGCCGTGCCGCCGCCAGTTCAGCCTCGGCCCGGCTGATGGCCGCGCTCCGTGCCCCTCCCGTGAACAGCGGCCAGGAGACGGCGACGCCGGCCTGCCACTCGGCGACGTGATCGCCGGTCCACGTCCCATAGTCCATCAGGGCCGCGTCCAGGTGTACCTGCGGGAGTCGGCCGGCGCGCTCCCCGTCCAGCCGGTGCTCGGCCGCGCGCTCGCGTGCCATGGCCTCCACGACCGCGGGATGGGAGGACGGCTCCACGGGAGGCTCGGCGATGCCTTCTGCGGCTTCCACCCCAGCCATGGGGCGGTCCGCCAGGCCCGTCGGATGGATGCCCATGAGACGGGCCAGCGTCCGCTCCGCCACTCCCGCGCGGCTGGACACCGATGCCAGCTCCGCGCGGGCTTCCTCGAGGGCCGCCGAGGCGCGGAGCAGCTCGATACGGGGCGAGGAGCCCGCATCCACGGCCTGGCGGGCTCGATCCTCCTCCGCCTCCAGGGCATCCACGCGGAGCCGCGCCGCTTCGGCGTGCGCGCGACCGGTGAGCACGGACAGGTAGGCGGACGTGACCTGCTCGAGGGCTTCCATGCGCCGCGCCTCCTCCATGGCGTGCGCACCCCCGACGGACTGGTCGGCGGCACGCAGGTCCGCGCCGCGTCTGCCACCGTCGAACGCGGTGTAGCGGACGCGCGCCGCCCCCTGGACCAGCGCGTCGTCGAAGCGCGGGGGCGTCGAGGGGTCGAAGCTGTGCAACGGCGCCACCACCATGGGCTCCTGGAACCGTACCGCGGTGCCTTCCAGCCGCAGCGACGGCCACCGTTGCGCCCCCACGCGGCGCCTTTCCGCCTCCGCCACGTCACCCCGGGCCACGGAAGCGCTCAGCATCGGGTCCGAGGTGAGCGCCGCGCTCGCCGCGTCCAGCAGGGTGAGAGGGGGCTCCTGCGCCTGCCCGGCCAGGGGGAGCGCGAGGCCCGCCAACAGCCAGGTCGGGAGGAGGCCCAGACGGGCACGAGTTAACGGGATCATGGGAGTTCCTCTCTTGACGCCGCGTCGCTGGGACCGCCGGCCGTCGCCTCCGGGGTCAACCCGGCACGCACGAACGCGGAGGCGTGCTCCACGGCCGCGGCCCGGGTCGCCGGGTCCGCCAGGTCCAGGCCAGTGATGGCCTTCAGGAACGGGGAGACCAGGGTCATGTAGATGGGCTGGGCCACCACGCTGAGAGCCGTGAGGAGCGGGTGTCCGGGGCGTATCGTGCCGTCTTCGATTCCTTCCCGCTGGATGCCCGACAGGGTCCCCATCACCCGTTTGAGCGTGGCAGCCACCACCGGCGGCGGCTCCTTGCCGGCGGCGATCTCCTGCAGCATGAGTCGCGGCATGTCGGGGTGCCCCTGGAAATGCTCGAAGAAGGCGCCGACCACGGCTGCCATGCGTCCGACGGCGGGCCCGGGCCCCTGGCTCGCCCGAGCCACCTGATCCGCGAGGGGGGTGATCTCCCGCTCGAGCACCGCGTGGTAGAGCTGGCGCTTGGATCCGAAGTGATAGGTCACCGCGCCGAGATTCGCGCCGGCGCGTTCGGTGATGGCGCGCACGGAGGCTCCGTCGAATCCCTTCGAGACGAACAGGGCTCGGCCCGCTTGGAGAAGCGCGCCACGGGTGCCCGTGGCCGAGGGCGTGGTGCCGCGTCCGGGCTCCACTGGGGTGCTGGGGTCCTCACGTCGACTTTGATTCATACGTTCGTATGATTACCGGCGCGAAGAGGGTGGTCAAGTGGGGGCGGGGACGACCTTCCAGCGGGTGAGGCGGATCAGGCGCCTGCGGCGGATCCTTCCCGACGGAGCGAGCGGACCACCTCGCGCATCTTCCGTACCCCCTCCATCAGGCGCGGGCCCGGACGGCCGAGGTACGGCTCGCCCACGCAGAACACGCGGCCCTCCCTGACGAACGGGAGGTGGCCCCAGGTCTCGTTCCGGAGCACCACGTCGGGGCGGTACTTGTCCGGATGGACCCCGCACCACGAGAGCACCACCGCGTCGGGGGCGCGCTCCGCCACCTCGTCGTCGGTCATGGGCCGGCTCTTGATGTCCTCGTCGGCAAGCACCGCCCGGCCTCCGGCCGCGTGGATGACGTCGGTGGCCCAACTCAAGCGGCCGGGCGTGATGACGGGCTTGGGCCACCACTGCACCAGGATGCTAGGCGCGTCATCGTCCGGAGCCGTCGCCTCGGAGCCGTCGCCGAGCTCGGCGCGCATCTCCGCCACCAGGGTCTCGGCGCGCTCGGGCACGCCCAGTCGCTCGGCGATGTCCCGGATGTCCCGGTAGACGTCCTCGAGGGACGCGGGCTCGGGCGCGATGAAGGGAAGACCGGCCCGCTGGAGCCGCTCCACCACCTTCTCGTGGCCAGGCACCGTGAGCGTGGCAAGGACCAGGTCCGGCTCCAACGCCGCCACGGCATCGACGTCGATGTCCAGATCCGGTCCCACCTTGGGCAGTGGGTCCACCACCTCCGGCGGATAGTCGGAGTGCTCGTCCACACCCACCAGCAGGTGGGCGCACCCGAGGGCATGGACGATCTCGGTGTTGGAGCAGGCCAGGGAGACGATACGCATGCGGAACCTTACCCTGGCAGCGGTGATTGGGTTCGATGCGGGTCGGCCACGCCGGCGCGCCTCGTGAGCACCCAAGCGAATCCGGAGCATACGATGGTCAAGGTCCCGTCCACCATGGTCCCGCTGGGGACCCGTGCCCCCGACTTCTCACTCCCGGACCCCCGCACGGGCGTCACCGTTTCGCTGGATGACTTCCGCGCGTCCGGCGCGCTCCTGGTGGTGTTCCTCTCCAACCATTGCCCCTTCGTGAAGCACATCGCCGACGGGCTGGCGGCCTTCGCCAGGGAGTACGCGGAGAAGGGGCTCGCCGTGGTGGGG
>CAYGKI010000077.1:10005-11271 GCA_964350235.1 uncultured Gemmatimonadaceae bacterium
CGTGGCCAGGCACCCCGACGACAGCCCGGACAAGATGGCGGAGGAGGTAGAGCGCCGCGGCTACGTGTTCCCGTATCTCTTCGACGAGACCCAGGAAGTGGCCAAGGCGTACGGCGCCGCGTGCACCCCGGACTTCTTCCTGTTCGACGGTGACGGTCGCCTGGCCTATCGGGGGCAGTTCGACGCCAGCCGGCCGTCCCTGGACGTGCCGGTGACCGGGGCCGACCTGCGCGCCGCAGCCGACGCGGTGCTGGCCGGTGGGGCACCCGCCGACGCGCAGGTCCCCAGCGTCGGATGCAACATCAAGTGGAAGCCAGGGAACGAGCCGGCCTGGTTCGGAGCCTGAGCGCCATCCGTCCGGGGGAGCGCCCCCGGACGCTACCGCGTCTTCCGTGCGGTGCGGAGGTCGAGGACCACGGCTCCGAGGACCAGCACCATGCCGATGAGGATGGCGCCGGGCGCGTCGTCCACCTCGCCCACGACCATGGCGGCTCCGCCCAGGGCGGCGAGGCCCGCGACACACGCGGCGAGGAGGTAGTCGACGTAGGGGCGTGTCATGGGATCTCCTGGGCGATGGGGGCCGGCCCGTGGGGCCGTGCTCGAGCGCACTCTGCAACGCAAAGTCCGTGCCCGCAACACAAAAAAAGGGACGCCGCCGGGCGTGTTGCCCCGGCGGCGTCCGACTGTCGCAGCCCAGCGCGATGGCCAGGTACGGCGCGAACAGCGTGCTACATCAATCTACGGTCCGACTTCAGGAGCCGATCCGGCGATCGCTTGCCCGTGCCAGGCTGGACAGGGTACTCGGACTAGACAAGGATCACCTCCTTTTTGGGGTCGACATCGGGCTGAGCACCGGAGAGCCTCAGCTCTCGGTCCACCAGGCGGCTCATCGACGAGCCACCGGGGCCCATCCGAAGACGTTCTCGGTCCCGGACAGAGCCATCATACAAGCGGGGTACCGAAGCAGGCAAGACCCTTGTGGGCCACCCCCCGCCCGTCGTGGTCGGGGAGCGCCCGGGCCCTACATCTGGTGTTCCGCGCCCCCAAGCAGGGGAGGGGACGCCGTCAGGCCGCGCGGTACGCCCGCCAGAGCATACGCGCGCTGAACGCCACCGCCACGCCGATCCAGAGCACCCCCCAGAATACCGTGGGCACCCCGGTGACCTCGGCCAGCATGGCGGCGTCCGAGCGCAGCTCGGGCCGGTCCAGGATGTCGCTCTTGATGTCCAGGATGGCGTAGAGGCTGCTGGTGAGGCCGAGTGTGAG
>CAYGKI010000078.1:0-3090 GCA_964350235.1 uncultured Gemmatimonadaceae bacterium
CCCCGACCTGAAGGGGCCGTTCAAGGGCGGTCCCGGCACCCTCGGCTGGTGATCGTCCGCACCCTTCTGCTCGTGCTCGGCGACCAGCTCGACGACGGTGCCGACGCGCTCGACCCGGAGCGCGATGCCGTCTGGATTACTGAGGTGGCGCGCGCATCTGAGCGCGGGGCGGCGCGTGAGACGGCGCCGTCACTCAAGGTGAGCGGGCGCGACCCGATACTGGGAGGCGTCCCGCCGCGCGCGAGCCGCCGGCGGCACCCTCACCGACGCCCGCACGCACATGTTCGATATCGTTCCGACTCCGGCCCGGTCGCGAGACCGGGCCTTTCGCTGCGCCCTGACCCTCGGCCTGCTGCTGGCCGCGCGACCCGCCGCGGCTCAGGTCGACCTCGTGCTGAACATGTCGGATTCGCCCGATCCGATTCCGGCGGGTGGCGTGGTCACCTACGCGATCACGGTGGAGAACGACGGGTCGACGATGGCCACGGGCGTGGCGTTGGCCTTCGACCTTCCGGGGGGGACCACCTACGAGGGCTTCACCAGCGCTGCGGCGAGCTGTGGCGGAATCCCCGTCGGGCAGGTCGGACCGGCCACACTGTCATGCACGCTGCCCGATCTCGCGCCCTCCGCGGTCGTGGGCGTGGACATCGACCTGCGCACCTCGAGCTCCGGAAACTTCACGGTGGACGCTCGCTCGACGGCCAACGAGCCAGACGGGCAGGCGAGCAACAATGACGCGGCTGAAGTCACCACGGTGGTGGCCGGCGCCGATGTGGGCATATCCATCACAGGGCCGGCGACGGTGGCATCAGGGGATTTCGTCACGTACACCCTGGACCTGACGAACGGCGGTCCTGATCCGGCGAGCGAGCTTCGGGTACAGTTTCCCGTTCCGTCCGGTTTCGTTCCGACCGGCGGGCTGCCGGGCGGCTGCAGCCTGAGTGGCAGCACGATCACCTGCTCGGTTGCGGGCCCCATCGCGTCTGGCTCCGGGGCCTCCGTGGGCAGCTTCGCCGGCCAGATCAGCGCGGCCTCCGGAAGCACGCTCGCCGCGTCGGCCAGCGTTCAGGTCGCGACGAGTGCCCCCCCCGGCACCCCCCGGGACCCCGACGCCACCAACAACGTGGATGTCGCGAACACCTCGGTCACGGCGGGAAGCGACGTGCGGATTGCGAAGTCGCGAAGTGCGGGTGGTCCGTACTTCGTGGGTTCCGGCTTCAGCTTCGTGCTGTCGGCGAGCTACACGGGCGACTCCCCGTCGGGACTCACCCTTACTGACGTGCTGCCGGCGAACTACACCATCGACACCAATGCCTTCGCACTCGCGCAGAACGGATGGAGCTGCTCCGTGTCTGGGCAGACCGTGTCCTGCACCCGCCCATCGGGCGGCGTGGCCGGGACCGACCAGTCGCTGGGATCCGTGTCGGTTCCGGTCACGATCAACACTGCGGGAACCGTGACGAACACCGCCACCATCGGCGCCGCCTCGCCGTCCGACCCGCGCCCGGCCAACAACACGGCTACCGACGGCGGCACCACGCTGCAGGATCCGACGGCCGACCTCGCCGTGTCCAAGCTCGGTCCGTCGCCGGCGCTGGTGGTGATCAATGAGCCCTTCGATTTCACACTCCGTGTGTCCAACGGCGGGCCGAGCCCGTTTACGGGTACGGTCGTTCTCACCGACAGCGTGCCCGCGGGTCTGACCGTGAACAGCTACGGGCTGAACGGATGGGCGTGCCTGCCGGCGGCGCCGGTCGTGGGTCCCGCCGAGATCGAGTGTCGCCGGGACTACACCCCCGGGAGTGATCTTGCGGCGGGCGCGAGCGCGCCTGCGGTCACCCTGAATACCACGGCCACCGTTACCGGTCCAGTCACCAACGAAGCCTTCGTGTCCACGTTGGGCGCCAACGTGCCCGACCCCAACCCGGCCAACGACGCCACCAGCCGGGGCGTGACCTCGTACGTACCCGGCGACGCAGCCGACATCCGCGTGCTCAAGTCTGCCGATCTCGCGACGGTACCGGCCGGCGAGGTGCTGACCTACACCCTCGAGCTGGTCAACGACGGACCCGTGGCGGCCGCCGACGTGGTGCTCACCGATACGCTGTCCACCCTCGTGTCGGGCAGCGGATACGTCGGCCACACCATCGACTACGCCGGGATTCCGCCGGCGGAGTTCACCTGCAGCTACACGGCGTTCAACAGCACGTCCGGGCGGTTCCGCTGTACCGTCGACGATCTCCCGGTGTGTACCGTCGGCTCCTGCCCCTCGGTGGAGCTGCAGATCCGGCCCGGCGGAAACGGGGGTGCGCGCGCCAATCGGGCATGGGTCATCTCCAACACCACGGCCGACGACGACCTCTCCAACAACCGTGCCGAGGTGTCCACCACCATTCTGGCCCGGGCCGACGTTACGGTCACCAAGACCGCCACTCCCGATCCCGTTCCCGCGGGGCAGGAACTCGTCTACGTGGTAACGGCCCGCAACAACGGCCCCAGTCGCGCCGACGGGGTCTCGTTCATCGACGAACTCCCGACCGACGTCTTCTTCGTGGGTACCTCGCCCGGCTCCATCACCTGCGCCGGCATCAGTCCCGGGACGGTGACGACCGCGGGGAACCGCACGCTCGCCTGTGCACTCGGAAGCCTCAACAACGGGGCGCAGCGGGCCGTCACCATCCGGGTCAGACCCACCAGCATCACCCGCGGCACCACGCTGACCAACGATGTGACGGTGACGACCACCACCACCGAGCCGTCGGGTCCTGGAGCGACCAACAACACCGCTTCGGTCACGGCCGACGTCCTGAACCCAGCGCTCGACCTGGTGGCCAACCTGAGCGACACGGTCGATCCCGTGGCCGTCTTCGACACCACCAGCTACGTGGCCACGGCCACCAACGCCGGTCCCTCGGACGCCGAGAACGTCGTTCTCACCCTCGACCTCCCCATCGCGGGCCTTCGATTCCTCAGTGCCTCCATGTCGGCCGGCGCGTGCTCGTCGACGCCGGTCCCCGGCAGTCTGGGTGGACAGGTGGTCTGCAGCGTCGCGCGCCTGGCCGCCGGCACCTCGGTCACCCTCACCGTGCC
>CAYGKI010000078.1:3100-11035 GCA_964350235.1 uncultured Gemmatimonadaceae bacterium
GCGCATCTCGGCCACGCCGAGGCGCTCGCCTTCACCGTGCCGATGACCGGCGACACGAAGGGCGTCTACGGTGCCACCCTGAGCATCGAGTCCGACGAGACTCCGACGTTCGAAGACCCCTCGAACAACGTCGCCACCGAGAACACGACGGTCCGGACCCGGGCCGACGTCGAGGTCGCGAGCAAGGTCGCGTCGTCGGCGACGGTGGCCGTCCGTCGCCCGTTCTCGTGGACCATCCTCGTGCGCAACAACACCGGTCCCACCCTGACCGAGGCCGACACCGTGGTGGTGAGCGACGCCCTGCCGTCGGGGATGGAGTTGACCGGTGCTCCCACCGTGCTTGTCACGGCTGGTTCCGCCTCGGCCTCCTCCTGCACGGGCACCGCGGGGGCGACCTCGTTCGCCTGCGACCTGGGTACACTGAGCAGTGGCGGTGTGGTGGAGATCACGGTACCGGTCCGGGCCCTGACCGTCCCTGCGGGCGGAATCCGCACCAACACCGCGACGGTCACAACCAGCTCACGCGATCTCGTACCCGGCAACAACTCGAATTCGGGGTCGGTCACGGTGGCCGGCTCGTCGCTGTCGGGACGGGTCTTCCGGGACTTTGCGGACGACGGGGGAGTCGATCCCGGCGACACCGGCATCGGGGGTGTGACCATCACGCTCACGGGCACGGCTTTCGACGGCAGCTCGGTGAGCCGAACCGCCACCACGGGCGCGGACGGGAGCTGGACGATCAGCGGGCTGCCCGAGGGCACCTACCGGATCGCGCGGGGCACCGTGAGCGAGGCCCACCTCGTCGACGGGCGGCAGAGCACGGGCGATCGGGGCGGCGACGCCTCGGCACCCCTCGCGATCTCCTCGATCGCCCTGGGCGAGATCGACGCGGGCACCGGCTACCTCTTCGCCCTGGTTCCCCGGGCCCGCATCGGGCTGGCCAAGCGGGTGACGGCGGGCCCGACGGTGGCCCCCGACAGCAGCTATGCGGCCACGGTGCAGCTCGTGGTGCGCAATTACTCGCTGGAGGCGCTCGACGGGGTCGCCCTCACCGACCCGCTGGCAGGCGCGGCGCCGTCGTTCGGAACCTTCGTGGCCGGTGGTGGCGCCGCGGTCCTGAGCCCCGGCGACTACACCATCGAGACGGCACCGGCCTTCGTGGGTGCCTGCGCCGGGGGCGTGCCCAACGCCGCCTTCGACGGTGACGGGACGACCGAGCTGGGCACGATCACCAGCCTGGCCTCGGGCGCGTCGTGCACCCTCGCGTTCACGCTCCGTTTCCAGCCGGTGGTGCCCCTCCCGCCGGGAGGATACACGAACCAGGCGCGGGTCGACGCCACGGGCGCTCTCTCCGGGCAGTCGGTCTTCGATCTCTCGCACGACGGCGCCGATCCCGATCCGAGCGGCGACGGGGATCCGGGCCCGGAGTCCACGCCCACGCCGCTCACCCCGACGCTCGTCGCCGACGTGACGACCGACGTGGTCTTCCCGGCCAGCGTGGATGCGGGGGAGCCGGTGGCGGGCACGGTGCTCTTCCGCAATGCAGGGCCTTATGCCGCCACCGGCGTAGGCTACACACTCACCCTCACGCCGGGGCTGTCGGGTGTGTCGTTCACGAACCTGCCGGTCGGGGCGACCGCCAGCTACGCCCCCGGGACCGGTGCGGTGACCTTTACCGGCATGCCCACCACGCTGCAGGCCGACCAGATCGCGTCGGGCGACGGCACGGGTCCCATCGGGGTCACCTACACCCAGAATGGAGCGGCCTCCACCTCGGTCGCGAGCGGCATCTCCACGGCCACCAGCCAGGGAGCCAACGCCCTTCCCGATACCGACACGGCCCCCGTGGCCGGTGGACTCATCGCCGATGTGACCACCGCAGTGAGCTTCCCGTCGCTGGTGAACCCCGGCGGTGCGGTGAGCGGGACCGTGCTCTTCCGCAACGACGGGCCCTCGGCGGCCTCGGGCATGACCTACACACTGCAGCTCACCACAGGGCTCACCGGCGTCACGTTCGGCAACCTCCCCGCCGGCGCCACGGCCACCTACGACCCGGGCTCGGGCACGGTGACCCTGGCCGGAATGCCCACCTCGCTCACCCCCGGCCAGATCGCGTCGGGCGACGGGGTGGGCGGCATCACGGTGGACTACGTCCAGCCTCCCTCCGCCATCAGCCAGGTCGACAGCGGCATCGGCACCAGCACGAACCAAGGGGCCAACGCGGCGCCCGACTCCGACTCGGCCCTCGTCGTAGGCGATGCCACGGTGGGCGTGGCGAAGCAGGGCAGCGTGGCCGGCGACACGGTCACCTACGACCTGAAGCTCGTGAACACGGGCAACGCACCGGCCGACTCCATCACCCTCGCCGAAGACCTCGACGCGGTGTTCGGGGCCGGGAACTACCGCCTCGTCGAGCCACCCCTCGTTCAGCTGGCGCCGAGCGCCGGTGCCATCGCGCTCGACCCGGCCTTCACCGGCAGCGCTCCGTCCGTTCACCTCCTGGGCACCAGTGATCCGACGGCCAACCGACTCCCGCCGGGCGACAGCGCCGTTGTGCGGCTGCGGGTCGAGGTGACGCGGGCGACCGATCGGGGCTTCGGGCCCGGCGTCTATCAGAACCAGGCGGTCGCCACGAGCCGCGGCCCCGGGGGCACGGGCTTCACCGACCGCTCCACCGACGGGCCCGCCGTCGATCCGGACGGCAACGGAGACCCCACCGACGACGACGTCCCCACCGTGGTCTCGATTCCGCCTCACGCCGAGATCGGCGTGGCGAAGCGGGCCTTCGTCGAGGGCCGCCGGGTGACCTTCGACTTCACCCTGTTGAACACGGGCAACGTCGACGCGCGCACCGTGCGGCTCGTAGACGATCTGGATCCGGTGTTCGGCGCCGGGAACTACGCCGTGGTCGGAGCCCCCACCTTCGTGGTCGACCCGGGCACGCTGCGCCTCGATCCCGGCTACACCGGCTCGGGCGCCGGCACGGAGATCACCGATCGAGGCTTCGTCGATACCAACGCCCTCGCCCTTGGCGACAGCGCGGTCGTGCGGGTTCAGGTGGAGATCCTGACGCTCTCCGATCAGGGCCTAGGCCTCGGGCGATACCGCAATCGGGCGAGCACCCTGGCGTCGACCGAGTTCGGCGGGGATCCGATCCGCGACGAATCCGTCGACGGGTCGGATGTCGATCCCGACGGGAATGGCGACCCCACCGACGACACCTCCCCCACTCCGGTGCAGATCCCGCTGGCGGACCTCCTCGTCGAGAAGAGCGGTCCCGCCTCGGCCATGGTGGGCGACACGCTCACCTTCACCCTGGCCGTCACCAACTCCGGGCCCGCGCCCGCGAACGACGTGATTCTGCGCGACTCGCTTCCTGCCGGGTTCCGTTTCGTCGCCGCCTCCAACGGGGGCACGAACGCCGGACCGCTCGTGCGTTGGGCGGCCGTGGCCAGCCTCGCTCCCGGTGCCCGCTTCGAGCGGACCGTCACGGTGGTGGCCACCGATGCGGGGTCGTGGCTCAATGTGGCGTCGGCCACCTCTCCGACCGTGGATCCGAACCCCTCCGACAACGACGGCTCGGACCCGCGCAATCGCACGACGACGACCGTGACCGACGTGCCGGGCCCCACCCTGGCCGACCTGCGCGTGACCAAGTCCGGCCCGGCCTCGGCCGCGGTCGGCGATACCGTCACCTATCTCATCGCGACCGCCAACCTCGGTCCGGCGGCGGCCCTCGAGGTCGTCGTGTTCGACGACCTGCCGGCCGGAGCGGAGTTCGTGTCGTCGTCGCGCGGCGCGACGCTCAGCGGTACCGCGTTGCGTTGGCCGACTCTCGCCCTGCTCGCGGCGGGGGCGTCGATCGTGGACACCGTCCGGGTGCGCCTGCCCGAGGCCGGCACCTATCGCAACGTGGCCCGGGGTTCGTCGGATACGACCGACCCCGATCCCTCCAACAACGACGGCTCGCGCGACGACGCTCGCGTGGACACCGAGGTCGGAGGCATCGACCTCGCGGTGTCGAAGACGCTCACCTCCGATCTGGTCGCGGGAGCCCTCGCCACCTACGAGTTGAGGGTCGCCAACGCGGGCAGCCGGGCCACGACCGGCCCAGTCGAGCTCGTGGACGACCTCCCGTCGGGGCTGACCTTCGTCTCTGCCGAAGGGTCGGGATGGAGCTGCGCACTCCAGGGGGACCGCGTGGTCTGCTCGAGCGACGATGTGCTCGAGCCCGGGGTGTCGCTGTCCGTGACGCTCACGGTTCGGGTGACGGCCACGGCCGGGGAGTCGATCGTCAACGGCGTCCGGGTATCCACGGACGGCGAGAACCCCGACGACGACAACCGCGACGAGACCGACCCCGAAGAGGTGCTTCCTCCCGGCGTCCTCGAGATCGAGAAGAGCGTGGACCGCGATGCGGCCGGGATCGGCGACGTTCTGCGCTATCGCGTGGTCGTGCGCAATCGCGGGTCGGGCCCCCTGACCGATGTGGAACTCGAAGACCACCTGCCGGCAGGCTTCCGACTGGTGGAGGGCTCGGTGCTGCGCGATGAACGGTCCGCGCCGGACCCGGAGGGCGCTCCGGGCCCGCTGCTCCGATTCCCGGTGGGCGACCTCGCCGGCGGTGCGGCGGTGGAGTGGAGCTACGCCCTTCAGGTGGGCGTCGGCGCCGACCTGGGGGACGGTGTGAACCGCGCCTTCGCCCGGAGCGCCGCCGGGTCGGCCATGTCGGACACCGCCCGTGCGGCCGTTGCGATCCGGCGCGGCATCTTCGACGACGAGGGGTTGATCGTGGGTCGAGTCTGGATCCAGCGCAGCGACTCCACGTCGGATTCCATCCTCGGGGTGCCCGGAGTGCGGGTGTACCTGAACGACGGGACGTCGGCGATCACCGATGTGGACGGGCGCTACTCCTTCCAGGGGCTGCGGCCCCGCAACTGGGTGGTTCGCGTGGATGAGCGCACCCTGCCCGCCGAGATGGAGCTCGATCGACTCACCACGCGACATGGCGGGGAGGGCTCGAACCGGCTGGTCGATCTGACCCGGGGCGAGATGGCCCGCGCCGACTTCGGTGACACCGCGGCCGACCTCGACCTCTGGCGGGCCGTCGAAGCCCGGGTGGCTCGCGGGCCCGTTCTGGAAGTGGCCGTACCCGGCCGCAGCGCCCTGTGGGCAGGCACCTCGCTGGTCCCCGTCACCGGATCCGCCGGTGCCCCCGCCTTCCGGCGCCCCGGCTCGACCTCGGGCATGCTGCTCGATCCCGCGGCCGAGGCGTGGGGCGGCCACGCCGCCGCGGTCGGACCGCGTCCGGAGTCGAGCGGACTCGGAGGCACCGACGAGCTTCTGGTAACCGGGTGGGTCGAGGCCCGCCTCGATCTCCGCTCGCTGGCCGACGGCGACCTCCTCGCCTCCGGCGTCCGCGATCGCTTCCGCGACGCCCTCGAGGAGATCGCGAACACCAACGATGACGGCACGATCCGGATCGGTGCCCGGGCTGCGGCCTTCGCGACCGGTCGCCTCGACGAGCGGACCCGCTTGACGGTCCGCTTCGATACGGAGCGCACCGAGGGCCGGCGATTCTTCGCCGACCTGCGCCCCGACGAACTGTACGACGTGCTCGGCGACGCCTCGTCCACCCTCTTCGAGGCGCAGTCGAAGGGCCGGCTCTTCGCCGCCGTCGCCCGCGACCGCTCCTACTTGATGCTCGGCGACTTCGCCACCGCCACCTACGACGAAGCCCGGCAGCTCGGCCGCTACAACCGCACGCTGAACGGGGTGCTGCATCACCTGGAGACCGACCGCGCCGTGCTGCGTGCCTTCGCGAGCCGCGATCGGGCGCAGCTGGTGGTCGACGAGATCCCCGCGCTCGGTGTCAGCGGCCCATATCGTCTCAGCCGGCCCGACGGGCTCCTGAACTCGGAGCGTGTGGAGATCCTGACCCGCGACCGCAACCAGCCGGGCGTGATCCTCACGGTCGAGCCGCTGCAGCGGTTCACCGACTACACCGTCGAACCGTTCACCGGACGCCTCGTATTCCGGCGTCCGGTCGCCTCCTTCGACGACGCCCAGAATCCGGTGTCGATTCGGGTCACCTACGAGGCCGAGACGGGCGGTGAACGCTACTGGGTGTTCGGAGTCGACGGTCGAGTGGGCGTCACCGAACGGCTGACCCTGGGCGGTGGCGTCGTGCGCGACGACATGCCCGATGCGCGGTACGAACTCATGAGTGGAGACGTGGGACTGCGCCTCGGCGAGGCGAATTGGGTGCGCGCCGAGGTCGCCCGCTCCGACAGCGCCGGAAGCCGCAACGGCACCGGGCTCCGACTGGAAGCCGGGCGCAGCGGCGCGGGTCTGGACCTGCGCGCGCACTGGGTCCGGGTCGACTCCACCTTCTCCAACCCCAGCGCGGGGCTGGCGGCCGGCCGCACCGAGATGGGACTCCGGGGCCTCGCCTCCCTCGGAGAGCGCACGTCGCTCGAGGCCGAAGCGCTGCGCTCGACGGACGACCGCCTCGACCGCTCGCTCTCCGGCGCGCGCCTGGCGCTGGGTCGCGATCTTTCCGACCGTTGGCGGGCCGGCGTGAGCTGGCGCTGGGCCTCGGCCGACAGCGGTGCGACCGTCGTGCCGGAGATCGGCGAGGTCGAGGTCAACGCCCTCGGGGTTCGGCTCGAGTCCCGTCTCGGGGAGCGGACCTCGGCCTTCACCGAGTTCGAGCAGGATCTCTCCGACGGCGACGCGCGGCGCCTCGAGATCGGAGCCGACGTGCGGGTGATGGACCGCACGCGCCTCTATGCCCGCCACGAGCTGCTCTCTTCGCTGTCCGGACCCTACACGCTCGGCTCGAACCGCGATCGCAACGCCACCCTCGTCGGCGTCTCGTCCGAGTACCGCGAAGGACAGAGCGTCTTCAGCGAGTACAGGGTCGGAAACGGGCTCTCGGGACGCGGTGCCCACGCGGCGATCGGGCTGCGCAACGGGTGGCAGATCCGCGACGGTCTGCGGCTCCACACCACGCTGGAGCGGGTGCGCCCCCTCACCGACGGGGGGGAGGGCGACGCCTTCTCGATCACGGGCGCGGTCGAGGCCGCCACCAGCCCGCTGTGGAAGGGCACGTTGCGCGGCGAGTTCCGCTCCACCGACCTGTCGGATCACCTATTCGCCACGGCCGGGTATGCGCGCAAACTCAGTGCGCACTGGACCTTTCTGGGACAGAGCGCGGTGAGCCGCACCCTCGACGGAGGCCCGTTCTACGAGCGGACCCGTCTGGGTCTCGCCTACCGGAGCGGCGGTCGTGCGTCGTGGAACGCATTGGCGCGGTACGAGCACCACACGGACGAGGATCTCGCGGCCTCCGACGGGCCCGTCGATCGCCGGGCCCACGTGGTGTCGACCCACGCCAACGTGCGCTGGACCGACGCGTTGGTGACCCGCGCCCAGTGGGCCATGAAGCACACCACCGACCGGAGTACGGGTGGCACCGTGGAGCAGACGGCCCACCTGCTGTCCGCGCGGGCCACCCTCGACGTGACCCGCCGGTTCGATGCGGGCGTGATCGGGCGCACGCACTTCGGCGACGGCCGCCGCTTCGGCCTCGGCCTCGAAGCGGGACTGGCCATCTCCGACGATCTGCGCCTGAGCGGCGGGTACAACGTGTTCGGGTTCCGCGACGACGAGCTGGCCCTCGAAGACGTCACCGACCGCGGGTTCTTTTTCGGGCTCGGGTGGCGCTTCGACGAGGGGATCTTCGGCATGGGGCGGGTGGGACGATGACTCGTCAGTCGCACCGGCCCCGCGGAAACAGATCCGGGTTGTCGGTGAACAATCCGTCCACGCGGAGCACGCAGAGGAAGTGCGCCATCTCCTCGGCCACGCCCGCGAACTCCCCGGCGCTCCGCTCGCGGAAGGTGTAGGGAATCACCGTCAAACCGGCGGCGT
>CAYGKI010000079.1:0-10943 GCA_964350235.1 uncultured Gemmatimonadaceae bacterium
GAGCAGGGGCTCTGGGGTGCTGCGCGCTTCGTGGGGGATGGCATCGTGCCCCTCGACCGGACACTGGCCATGGTGAACCTGGACATGGTGGGCCGTCTCGGCGAGGGGCCTCTCCAGGTCCACGGCACGGGCACGGCGGCCGAGTGGGTGGACCTGGTGGACCAATCCAACGCGACGCTGCCCACCCCCCTTCCGCTGGAGCGCACGGCGACGGGGTCGGGTCCGTCTGATCATGCGGTCTTCAACGCCGCCGGGATTCCCGTGCTGCACTTCTTCACCGGGACGCACGAGGACTACCACCGCCCCACCGACGACTGGGAGAAGGTGGACCGGGACGGCCTCGAGCGGGTCATCGGCCTCGCCACCGAGGTGGTGCGACGCCTGGCGGACCGGGAAGTCACCCCGCGGCTCACACCGACGGAGGCCCCGCGCCACTGAGTCCGGCGGACGCGCTCAGCCGGTCCGCACCACCTCCACGCCCCGCTCCGCCAGCGCACCGAGGTAGCCGTCCAACGGGATGCACGCGTCGGGCGTGCGCACACCTGCCGCCACCTCCCCCGCGCCCTGCAGGCGTGCCACCGCCGACAGCGAGTACCCGGTGGTCCGCATCATGGCGCTGATGCCGTGGTCCCGGTCCATCCGATCCAGCAGGTCGAACCGCACCGTGCGGGGGCCGGAGGCGTCGGTGCCCGACACCTCCACCCTGAGCACCACCAGGTCCTCTGCCTCGGGGTCGGTGAGCCTCGGCCCCACGGTCCGGATGAAGACGTCTCGGGGCGTCACGTTGCATCCGTCCACTTCCAGCGCGTCGTCGGAGAGCAGGCCCAGGTCCCGGATGGCCTTCATCAGCCGGGCGTGCCCGGGATAGCGGAGGGTCTTGTAGGTCATGGAGTCGATTCGCCCCTCGTACGCGTAGGGCATCCGCGAGATGCCACCGGCGGTGAGGAACGCCTCCAGCGTACCGACTTCTCCTCCGAAATCGACGGATTCCACCTCGGTGAGGGCGTCACGCTCCACCACCCGTCCGTCTTCCAGCTTGAGCACAGGCGTGGTGTAGTAGTCCAGGACACCTTCCAGGGAGTAAGCCACCCGGTAGTTGAGCGGCGGCTGGGGGTGCCTGGGCAGACCGCCGACGAAGATCCTGACGGACGTGGTCTCCTCCAACGCATCGATCCCACCCTGCGCCAGGATGTTCACCATCCCAGGAGCCAGGCCGCAGTCCGGGACCACCGAGACACCGGCAGCCTGCGCCGCTCCGTCCAGGTCGAGCTGCCGGTTCACGATCTCGGTGTTCCCGCCCAGGTCGCAGAAGTGCGCTCCCGCGGCCACGGCCGCTCGCGCAGCGGCCAGGTTGAAGTGGTAGGGCAGCGCGCAGGCCACGACGTCGAAGCCCGCCATGGCCGCGGAGAGGGCGGACGCGTTCGAAGCGTCCACCTCCAGGAGCCGCAGGCGATCCCCGATGTACGGTTCGAGGAACGGCGCGGGCGTGCGCACGTCGAGATCGGCCACCGCCACCTCCTCCACCTCCTCCGAACGGGCCAGATCGAAGGCGCACGCCGACCCCTGAGCTCCGCCTCCCAGCACCAGCACCTTCATCGTGACCTCCTCGGTTCAGTGGCTCGTCCAACCGGATACACGCCCCGGGCGAGGAGGTGACCTGCCCTCACCCCAACAGGTCGAGCTGGTCTTCCGAGAGCGTCCCTCCACCGGCACCCGAAGACCCGGGTTCCGACACGCCGCCGACGCGTCCTCCATCCTCCGTGTCTCCGGCATTCGCCGCCCCGTCGCCGTCCGATCCACCTTCTGGCGGCCCATCTCCGGCCTGCCCCTCGGCAGCCTGAGCCCGGGTGACCTCCACCAACCGGTCTCCGGCCTCGAGCTTGACCACCCGCTTCCCCTGGGTCCTGCGTCCCTGGATGGGCACCGCCGTGGCCGCCACCCGGGTGACCTGCCCTCCGGCCGAGATGAGCATCACCTCGTCGGCGTCCACCACCTCCAGGGCCCCGACGATGCTGGCACCGTCTCCCGACACGGCCATGGTCCCCAGTCCGCCGCGCTTCTGGAGGGGGAACTCGGATACCGGTGTGCGCTTGCCGTAACCGTCCTCGCTCACCATGAGCACGGCGGCGTCCCTTCGGATCATCAGCATCCCCACCACCTCGTCGTCGTCCCGCAGCCCCATGCCCTTCACCCCCTGGGCGGTGCGGCCGAATACGCTCACGTCCTCCTCGGGGAAGCGGATCGCCCGTCCGTCCCGGGACAGGAGGATCATCTCGGCGGTGCCGTCGGAGAGCGCCACGTCCAGCACCGTGTCCCCGTCCTTCAGGCCCGCCGCCTTCACACCACCGCTGCGTGGATTGGAGAACTCCGAGAGGAGGGTGCGCTTCACCAGGCCCTGCCGGCTGAGGAAGACCAGGAACCGATCGTCCCGCTCCAGGTCGCTCACCGGGATCATGGACACGATGCGGTCTCCGCGCTCCGCGCCCTCCAGCAACGCGTACACCGACTGCCCCCGGGATGCCCGAGCGCTCTCGGGCACGTCGAGCACGGGAAGGAAGTGGCAGTGACCCTGCTCGGTCAGGGCGAGGATCCACCCCTGCGTCCGGGCCACGAACACCCGTTCCAGGTAGTCGTCCTCGTACCGCTCCATGCCAGCCAGGGGCTTCCCGGAGCTCACCCGTCTCTTGTAGAGGTGCATGGGAATGCGCTTCACGAAGCCCTCGTGCGAGAGCGTCACCACCACGTCCTCGTCCGCCAGCTGATCGTCCACCGACGCGGGCATGCCCGGATCGTCGTCGGCGTCGTCGAGGATGACGGTCCGGCGATCGTCCCCGTACTCCTTCACCACGGCGTTCAGCTCGTCCAGCATGGCCTCCAGCTGGAGCTCCTCCGAAGCCAGGAGGGCCCGGAGGTGGGCGATGCTCTCCCTGAGCTCGGCGAGGCGGGCTTCGAGCTGCGTGCGCTCCAGCGCCGTGAGCCTGGCCAGGCGCATGTTGAGGATGGCGTCGGCCTGGATCTCACTGAGACCGAATCGATCCTGCAGCCCCTCGGACGCCTCGGCCCGGTCCGCCGACGACCGGATGATCCGGATGACCTCGTCGATGTGGTCCAGGGCCACCAGGAGACCTTCCACCACGTGCTTCTCGGCCTCCGCCTTCTCCAGGTCGTGCCGGCTGCGACGCTGAATGACCTCCAGGCGATGATCGCGGAAGCTCTCCAGGATGCGCTTCAGGTCGAAGACCCGAGGCTGGCCCCTGTCCAGCGCGATCATGTGCGCGCCGAACGTCGACTGGAGATACGTGCCCCGGTAGAGCCGCTCCAGGACGCTGGACGCGTCGGCGCCTCGCTTCAGCTCGATGACCAGCCGAATCCCGTCCCGGTCCGTCTCGTCACGGACATCGGAGATCTCGTCCACCTTCCCCTTCTTGGACAGGCCGACGATCTGCTCGATGATCTTGGTCTTGTTCACCGAGTAGGGCAGCTCGGTGACCACCAGCTGCTCCTTGCCGCCGCGGAGGGCCTCCTTCACCAGCCGCGCCCGCATCACCACGCGGCCACGGCCCTCCTTGTACATGTCCTCGATGCCGTCCCGGCCCAGCACGAATCCTCCCGTAGGGAAGTCCGGGCCCGGGATGTGGCGCATGAGGTCTTCGACGGTGCAGTCCGGATCCACCACCAGCTGACGCACCCCCGCCGCCACCTCACGCAGGTTGTGGGGCGGCACGTTGGTGCTCATCCCCACCGCGATCCCCGACGAGCCGTTCACCAGGAGGTTGGGAAAGCGCGCGGGAAGAACCGTGGGCTCCTTCCTCTGGTCGTCGAAGTTCGGCTGGAAGTCGACGGTCTCCTTCTCGATGTCGTCCAGCAGCTCGGCGGCCAGCTCCTCGAGGCGTGCCTCGGTGTAGCGGTACGCCGCCGCCGAATCGCCGTCGATGGAGCCGAAGTTGCCCTGGCCGTCCACCAGGGGCATGCGGAGGGAGAAGTCCTGGACCATCCGCACGAGCGCGTCGTAGACCGCCGAGTCGCCGTGGGGGTGGTACTTGCCCAGCACGTCTCCCACCACCGCCGCGCTCTTCTTGTAGGGGCGGTCGGGTCCGAGCCCCATCTCGTGCATGGCGTACAGGATGCGCCGGTGCACGGGCTTGAGCCCGTCTCGGACGTCGGGGAGGGCGCGCTGGACGATGACGCTCATCGAGTAATCGAGGAACGACTCGCGCATCTCCTCTTCGATGAGACGGGGAAGGATCCGCTCACGCTTGGAGGCCGTGGCCATGCAAACTCCGGTGGGTGAAACGCCGATGACGACAGGAGGAGCGGCGCGGCCTGGACCCGGCGCGCGGTGAGCGGTGGGCTCGCGCGGACCGGTGGCCGCCGCGTCGCGGCCCGAAGGTTCTCACCTTGCGATGGGGGCCGCAACCCGGGCTCGGGGCGGCGCCTCGGGGCAACGAGCCTATCCGCGAAAGGCGTCGCGGCCGGCCTCGTCGAGGGAGGAGAAGGGGCCTCGGGCCCTCAGTCCGACTCGGCTCCGTCGGGGCTCGCGGACCCCGCGCCGGCGACCCCGGCCAGGAGGTCCACCACGCGCCGTCTGAGATCCGCCGGCGCGCAGGCTCCGGCGGCGGCCCTTGCCAGGGCTTCCCGGAAGGAGCGCTCGAACTTGAGGTGGGGGTAGCAGCGCGAGCAGATCTCGAAGTGCTCCCGGACCTGGTCCGCGGAGACGCCCTCCAGCTGCCCGTCGAGGAACTCCTGGACCACGGTCACGGCCTCCCGACACGTGATCCCTTTTCCACTTCCACATGAAGACATCTGGGTCAACCTCCGTCGCTCGACGCCACACCCGCGGGCAGGAACCCCGTGTCCATGGCGTATTGGTAGAGCGCCTCCTGCAAACGACGGCGCCCTCGGAACAACCGGCTCTTCACCGTACCCACCGGCACGTCCAGGATCTCCGCGATCTCCTGGTAGCTCAGGCCCTCGAGATCCGAGAGCAGGACCACGTTCCTGAACTCCTCGGGCAGGGCATCCACCGCTCTGAGGATCTCGTCGTCCACGATGGAGTCGAAGAAATCGGCCTCCGGATCCACCGACTCCAGGGTGGACCAGAGGGGGTTCACGGGATCCGGAAGGCCGTCGTCCCGGCTGGTGTGCTTCTCCACCAGCGTATCGTGGCGCCGGGCACGCTCACGTCCACGCAGGAACAGGTTCCGGCAGATGGTGAAGAGCCAGCTCTTCGCGCGGGTGCCGCGGGTGTACTGGTCCCAGGACCGGTACGCCCGCAGAAAGGTGTCCTGAACCAGGTCCGCGGCCTGGTCCGGCGAGCCGGAAAGACGGAGCGCGAACCGGTATACGGCGTCGAGGTAGGGAAGCGCCTCGTCCTCGAAGCCTGCCTTCACGTCGGTCTCACCCGCGGCGTCGTGGACGCCCGGGCCGTCACTCACGCGTCCAGCCCGGCGAGCTCGGCTTCGAACTCCTCCACCATGGTCGGGTGACCATGTCGCCCCGCCGCCTCGATCCCCTTGCGGTACGCATCCTTCGCTTCGTCCATCCTCCCCAGGTCGACGAGCGCCGAGGCCAGGCGGCCCCACGCGTTGCCCTCATCGTCGGAAGACGCCAGGTAGGTCTCGAGTTCCCGCACGCCGTCCTCGTGGCGCCCGGCGTTGAGGTGCTCCACGGCGAGGGCGAAGCGAATGCGGCCGTCTTCCGGACGCTTCTCGAGCATGCGCTCGAGGGAGCGCACGCGAGCCTCTGAGGAGGTCATGGACCGGCTCGGATCAGTCGGGGAAGTGGATGTCGCGCGCCGTCTGGGCGGTAGGCGGAGCGCCGGTCATCAACTCGATGAGCGCCGACATCTCCGTGGCCATCTCGGACACGCGGTGCTGGACGGTGAACGCGTGGGCGAAATCGAAGTAGGCGGACACAGCCGATTCGTCCGCGGCGTGCGTAGCCAGGACGTTGGACTCCATCTCCTGGCGGAGCCAGGCGACGATGGAATCGATGGCACCCTGGACCTCGAGGACCTCCGAGAGCGACTCCAGCGAGACGTCTCCGTCGAGCCGCGACACCAGCGACTCCACCCGCGCCCGGTCTTCCGGGGGCGCGAGCACGGAGAGGCCCATCGGCTCGCCGTCCTGCAGCAAGCCGTTCGCCCCGGCCTTCAGGGCGGTGAGCTCTTCGAAGTTGAACTGGAGAATCACGGTGTCCTTCCTGCGCGGGCTGCCGCCTCTCACGGACTGGGTATTCTACCCTTCGCTCTGGAAGGGCGTTCCGGCAAGGGTCTCGTCCATGAAGTGCTCTCCCAGGACCAGCCCGCCCACCAGATCCACCAGTACGTGCGCGAGGATCACGGGAAGCAGACTCCCGGACAAGAGCATGCCACCCGCCAGCACCGCGCCCATGATGCCCGTGCGCACCATGCCGATGGGGCCCTGGTACGCGTGGAGGACGCCGAAGGTCGCCGACGTCAGCGCCACGCTCCACGGGAGGCCGACGGCCACGGCCAGCACTGGGATGGCGTAGCCGCGAAACGCCATCTCCTCGCCCACGCCCGCCGCCACGGAGAGGAGGGCGAACACTCTCTTCTCCGGAACCGTCCGCGGCAGCAAACGGCCGAGAATGCCTCGCTCGCGGATGCCCAAGGCCCGACCCACCACCCGTGACCCCAGCATCACGCCCACACCCGCCGCCGTGAGCCCCAGCGTCCACCCCAGGAGCGCCAGGGGCGGCAGGGGGAGCAGCCCGATGGCCTGCGGCCCGCCGTCCCGGGCGCCCACCAGCCACGACGTGGCACCGAGAAGCCACAGGGTGGCGATGGAGCCCCAGTAGGCGGACAGGCGGTGGAAGGGGACGCGGTCCAGCATGGCCGCCTGCGCCACCGCCAGAGCGGGGAGCACCACCAGCATGAGCGTCAGCAGGATCACGTCGAGGAACCGCACCCCTCCGGCCAGGTACAGCGCCAACCCCACCGCGCCGGCCCCCACCAGCCCCACCCAGCGGGCCTTCGCTCCGACGACCACCTCCTCGGGCTCCAGCCTTCGGTCCGTCATCCCTCGCCCTCCGCCGACCGGGTGCGTCCACGACGGGACGGCGCGCTGCCTTCCCTGGATGCGCTCATCGGGGTAATCTTCCCGTCATGTCTGCTACGACCAGTACCGGTAAGGGTGTCGTGTTTCGCGTGCTCGACGCGATGGACGCGCCGCACACCGGCCGGATTCTTCGGCTCAGGCTCCACTCCGGAGATGCGCCTGCCGTGAAGTCCCTCAAGGGACGCGAGATGCTCGCCGAATCTCCCGACGGAGTTCGCTGCCGGGTTCGCATCGACGGCTTCGCGGTGTTCGGCGGAAAGCCCAGCGACGAGCGACTCGCCCGCACGGGCCGCGTGGACGTCCACGTGGAGGAGTTGGACGACAACGGTCCCGTGGGCCTCCGTTGGGAAGTGCGACCGGCCTGATCCGCTCCCACCGGCCCAGGTCATCCGCTCGCCGACCATGGAGCCTTCTCGTTCCGTCAATCGGAGCGTAGTCCCGGCGGCTCCCGGTTGAACGTGTCGAGGAACCACTCCCGGTAGGCGTTGGCCTGATCGGGATTCGCCCGCGCCCAATCCGTGCGGGACGACGCGAATTCATCGGGCCTCGCCGTGAAGATGAACGCCTCCAGATACCCGGCCTCCGCGGCGTACATGAGCTCGTCCAGCGGCGCGTACGGAGCCGTGTCGAACGTGGAGCGGCCGAGCAGCCACGCATCGGCGCATCGCTTCAGGATGGCCCGCTCCAGCTCGTAGCCCACGGCCTCCGGTGCCTCGGGCAACCACTCCTCTTGGCGGCCCAGGGCGCTCATGAGGTGGAGATGTCCGTAGATCTCGTAAACGAGGCGCGTGTCCGGAGCGCTGACGTCGATCTGCACCCACACCGAATCGTTGGAGACCCGGAGGCCGTCCCACGGATACACCTCGTCCGTGACGGGCTCCCCGATGACCCAGAATCCAGGGTCCTCGACGATGTTGCGCTGTTCGCGGGTGACCCAGTCGTTGACCTCTTTCATCCGCTCGTGGTCGGGGGTGATTCGCTCTCCCGAGTACACGATGATGGGCCTGGGTGGCGGAATCTCCGGATTCGCCACGGAGCACCCGGCGGTGGCCACGACGGCCACCAGGGTGCCGAGAACGCAGCGCTGGCGCACCGAAGCGCGTTTCGGGACGCGCCTCACCGGCGCGTCCGAGCGGGTCTTTCCAATCGATAGCCTTGACACTTCGTGGTCCTTGGTCCGGAATTGGGGAAAACTGGAACCCTGCAACCCATGGAACCTGGACGTGCAGAGCACGCTGACCGACGATACACGTGAGTTCCGAGCCCCGCACACGATGACCCCAAGCGAGCTCGGGGACAATCTCGCCCGATTGGTCTGGGAGAGCTTCTCCGACTTCGTCTCCCAGGAGGACGTCGAGACGCCCCTCCCGGATATCGACACCCTGTATGACGACGATGGTAGCGCGCATCGCACAACCGAGGAAGCGCTCATCTTCTTCATGTGGGCTCACACGCGGGGCGCGCAGCTCGCATTTCTACGCCGGGCGCCCGACGAGCTCATCCGCCAAGGCCTCGACGCCATGCACCGGGCCGTCTTCGAGGACATGGTCGAGCACGGAACGCCCGAGGCCCAGATCCCGCTCTTCGAACAGCGGGTGAGCACACGGTACGCCGAATACCATCAGGCCGCCTCCGAATCGGATACGCGCCTGGGTCAAGCCGTTTCGCGCCACCTCACCACCGGTGGGGCGCAGCGCGAGGGGCTCATCGACGCCATCCGTGAGAGGGCCGTGGCGGTGGCGAATCCCCTGAGGGACTTCCTGGAGGACGTGGAGCTGGTGGAGGACTGACGGTCCTCGAGCCCGGGGTTCGGGCTCCCAGAGAGCGTCCTGCTAGCGCCTCCAGCGCATGATCTCGAACGGGCTCCGGCACGCCCGGCACCAGTAGGTGCTCACGGACGCGTGGGACCCGAACGCGTTCATCATCTCGCTCTCGGTACCCTCACAGAACGGGCACGGCGGCGATTCCGGCATGGAGTCCGGGGACTCCTCCTGACGGGCCGCGGCGTCGCCGGACCGCCCCCGCGCGCCCTCGGGGAGCCCCGAGTCGCGAAACGGGGGCGATCCGGATCTGCCTTGGGCGCTCACTCGACCAGGAGCGCGCGATTCCGGTCGCCGCGCGCCCGTTCCACGGTGTCGTCGTCCGGATGGCCGGGACCTCGTCCGCGTGCCTCGTCCCAGTCCAGGGACGCGGGCTCCACGGCGTCCACGTCCACGCCGCCACTCGCCAGAACCTCCCGAACCGCGTCCTTGAACGCCGCCAGCAGAGCTTCTCCGGAGTCGGTCACCCCAGCCTCCACCAGCAGGCGCGTGGGCGCGTCGTCCGCGCCCAGCCAGGCGAGGACCACCGGAAGGAACCGATCCGTGGCATCGCGCAGGAGCTTCCGCGCCTCCTCGGAAGACGCCGCCAGGCGGCGATACCACGCGTTTCCGAGACTGGTGTGGAACTCCTCCTCGGACACCATCTTGGCGCAGCGCGTCTGCGCCGGCTCGAAGGTACCTCGGGAGAACGCGTCGATCTGGGCGCGCAGGGCCCCGTCCACGATGACGATCCCCGCCACGGTGGCCGCCCAGTCCGGGAACTGGCTGTCCAGCGAGCCCACGTTCCCGTAGGCGTCCGCCGGCCGGTCGTGCTCCACGGCCATGGGGTCCATGTCCAGTTCCTTCAGCATGGCGTAGAGGAGCCGGGCATGGCCCCACTCGTCCTGCGTCATGGAAGACATGGCGATCCCGGTCTCCACGGTGGGCGCACCTAGGTTCCAGTCCGAGTAGCGGATGCCCATGAGGCGCTTGCTGTCCGCCAGACGGAGGATGTGCCGCTTCAGCGCGGCACGGGTGTCGGCGTCGAGGGAGGCGATGTCCAGCACGTCGGGAGCGGTCACGAGGTCCCTCCACGGGCCTTCGCGAAGGGGCCCTCGTTGAGGTTCACGGGGATGATCTCGGCGCGCGGCACGACACACATCTCGAACCAGGTCTGCTCGGAGTAGGTCGTCCACGCGTAGACCTTGGCGGTCTCGTCGTCCAGGGCATCGACGTATCCGATGTGTTGGAGCGGGTCTCCCCGCTCCTTGCGGGCGAACACGTCGTAGGTGATCTCGAGCATGTCTTGGTCGTCTCTGGTGTCAGGCCGTCACGCCGAACTTCTTGAGCTTCGCCCGGCCTTCGGGGGTGATCATGTCCGTGGTCCAGGGGGGGCTCCACACTTCCTCGATCTCCACCCCGTCGATCCAGGGCTCGGGCTCGAGGCGGTCTCGGATATCCTCCCGGATGAACTCCATGCAAGGGCAGGCGGTGGCGGTGAACGTCAGCTGGATCCTCACCACGCCGTCCTCCAACGTCACGCCGTAGATCAGCCCGAGATCCACCAGGCTGATGGGCATCTCCGGGTCGAGCACCTCCCGGAGCGCCTCCCAGGTGGCCTCCAGCGGATCCTCGGGAGTCTCGGCGAGCGGACCCGTCCACAGATCCCGCCCGCCACTCTTGTGCGAGGAGACCTCGATGGGGAGCCCGGCGTCGCGCCCGGGAGCCAGGGGGAGGACGGTGGCCATGCTCGCCTCCGCCTTACGCCGCGCGTCCGTTGAGCCAGCGGTCCACGTCGCCGCGGGACCTCTGGATGGACTCCACGTAGATCTCGTTCATGGGCCCGCGGCCTTTCCAGCGCTCGAACACGGTATCCCAGGAGATCTCGCCTTCCTCGAACAGCCAGCGCTTCTCTTCCTCGCTGTACTGGCACGGGAAGGGATAGTCGAGGACGTACTCACCGCGCTCTGCGTCCCAGTGGGCCGGCGCGTCGAGGCCGAGCTCCTGACACAGCGGGACGGTGGAAGCCATCCACACCTGACGGAGCTGGTCGTTGGTGAGCCCC
>CAYGKI010000080.1:0-10933 GCA_964350235.1 uncultured Gemmatimonadaceae bacterium
ACGATTGCCCAATCGGCATTCGGAGAGCGGGCGCCAACCGCGGACCGCGGCGCGTTCGGCGCATGTCGCTTGCCAGCAGAGAAACATCTGTTTATAAGTGGAGTCCTCCGCGGGATGCCACGGACGCCGAACCCCCAACTTTCGGATCGATGGGTGCGATGACCTCGATGCGCGCGACGACGAGAGCCCTTCTCGGATGCGCCACGGCCGCGCTGTCGCTCACCTTCCTCGCACCGTCCGGTGCCGGGGCCCAGTCCCTTCGGGGCTCACCCGCCTCGTTGGACGTGCAGAACCGCATGGCCCGGGCCCACGACTACACCTACATCGACACCGCGCAGCGCGTGCGCCATTTCGTGGAGCAGGGTTGGCTGGTGCGCGTGCGGCCGAACCGGGACTTCACGCTCCACGCCGTATCCTTCCCGTATGCCCGTCCGGAGGTCGCCCTCTTCCTGGAGCGCCTGGCGTCCCAGTACCGAGCCGCCTGCGGAGAGCAGCTGGTGGTGACCAGCCTGACCCGTCCCACCAGCCGGCAGCCGCGGAACGCCTCGGACCGCTCGGTACACCCCACCGGGATGGCCGTCGACCTTCGATACAGCGGCGACCGAAGGTGCCGTAGCTGGCTGGAGGACGTGCTCCTGAGTCTCGAGCGCGGTGGCGTCCTGGACGTGACGCTCGAGCGGTATCCCCGCCACTATCACGTCGCCCTCTTCCCCCGGCAGTACGCCAGCTACGTCGACAACCTCCTCACGCGCCAGACGACTCGGGTCGGCGATCGGATGGCCTACACCATCCAGGTGGGAGATTCGCTCTGGGAGATCGCGCGGGAGTACGGGACGACCGTGGACGAGATCCAGGCGGTGAACGGGATCGACGGGAGCCGGATCTACGCGGGGCAGGTCATCGACCTCCCTCTGGGTGGCTGAAGGCTCCCCCCCGGTGCCCTCCGAGTCGCCGGTGCAGATCGTCCCGGCGGACCTGGCCAGCCGGGACCGCTATCGTCTGATCACCTCCCTGGTGGCGCCTCGCCCCATCGCGTGGGCGTCCCCGTGGAACGAGGAGGGCAGCACGAACCTGGCGCCCTTCAGCTACTTCGCGGCGCTCTCCTCCAACCCGGCCCTCGTGGGGATCTCCGTAGGTGCGCGGCGGGACGGGCCCAAGGATACCCTGGTCAATGCAAGGGCCACCGGCGCGCTGTGCGTGAACGTGGTCACCGAGGCCCAGCTCGAGGCCATGAACCGGACCTCTGCCGAGGTGGGGCCCGACGTGGACGAGTTCGACCTGGCCGGTCTCCAGGGCCTCCCCTCGCCCCGCGTGGACGCGCCGTACGTGGCGGGGTGCCCCGCCGTCATGGAGTGTGAGCTGCGCAAGGAGGTCGATCTCCCCGGGAGCCTGAACGTTCTCCTGGTTCTGGAAGTGGTGGGCGTGATCCTGGATCCCCAGCTCCTCCCCGAGGACGGATACGGGATCGCCCCCGAGCTCCTCCGCCCCGTGGGCCGGATGGGCGGGAACGGATACATGCTCCCCGGGGCGTTCCGGGAGATCCCGCGACCGTGACGCGAGCCCATTGGGTGTCCGGCCCCGAGCCGTCGGTGCTGCGCGCCGACCTCTTCCGGTGGCTGTACATCGGTCGCATCACGCTGCTGTCGGGAATCCTGGCCGGCGCGCTCCTCGCCTGGTTCGAGGCCGACCCGGTGGACACGCTGGTGGCCACGGTAGTCTTCCTGGTGGCGGTGCTCGTCACCGGAGCGTCGTTCTGGTACACCCATGTCCTGAAGCGGGAGCCCGGCGAGGCGTTCCGTTACGGTCAGGTGGTGCTGGACGTGCTGCTGGTGACGGCGGTGGTCCACATCACCGGCGGTCCGGACAGCAGCTTCGCTCCCCTCTACATCCTGGTCATCGCGGCGGGTGCGCTCCTGCTCCCCCTGCCGGGCGGCGTCCTGGTCGGGATCCTGGCGAGCATCGTCTATTTCGCCGACCTGGCGTGGGGACATCAAAGCGCGTTCACCCTCGACGTGGCGCTTCGGATCAGCCTGTTCGCTCTGGTGGCCCTGGCCACCGGCCTTCTCGGGGACCGGCTACGGCGGGCGGGCCAGGCCCTGGGGGACGTGGCATCCCAGCTCGAGCAGCTCCGCCTGGACACCGGGGACATCCTGGCGCACCTGTCCACCGGGGTGGTGACGCTGGACGGATCGGGCCGGCTCCTCTACGCCAATCCCGCCGCCGAGGCGCTCCTGGGCGTGGACCTGGTCCATCACGTCGGCGAAGAGGTGCTGCCCATGCTGGCGTCCCATGCTCCGGACATGAGCGACACGCTGCGCCGCGCGCTGGGCGACCGGAGGACGCGCACCCGGTCGCGTGCCAGCGTGGAGCGGGGCGGGGAGCTCATCCGGCTGGGCATCAACACGGCGCTCCTCGACAGAGGTGACGACCAGCCGCCGTCCATGACCGCCATCTTCGAGGACGTGACGGACCTGGAGCGCATCGACGAGCTCAACCTGCGCACGGAGCGGCTGGAGGCGGTGGCCGCGCTGTCCGCTTCGCTGGCCCACGAGATCAAGAACCCGCTGGCCTCCATCCGCAGCGCCATCGAGCAGTTGGGGAATGATCGGCTCGGCCCCGACGACCGTGCGCTCCTGCGGCGACTGGTGGTCACCGAGTCCGATCGGCTCAGCCGCCTCCTCTCCGAGTTCCTGGACTACTCCGGCGTGCATCTCAGCGCCAAGGAACCGGTGGAGCTCCGGGAGGTGGTCCTGGATTGCATGGCCGTCGCCAAACAGCACCCCGATCTCGAGGGGGTGCATCTGGAGCTGGAGGTGGACGAGGATCCCATCTCCGTGGTTGGGGACCAGGATCTCCTCCATCGAGCCATGCTGAACCTGGTGCTCAACGCCGCCCAGCATGCCGGCCCCGACGGTCGGGTGGTGGTGACCCTGGAGGACGAGCGGTATCGTCGGACGCCCAGGGGCGTCAACGTCCGGAATCCGGTCCGGATCTCGGTGAGGGATTCGGGGCCTGGCATTCCGCCGGAGATCGAGGCGCGTATCTTCGACCCCTTCTTCTCCACGAGGAAGGGCGGTAGCGGTTTGGGCCTGGCCCTGGTACACCGGGCCGTGGAGGTCCATTCGGGCGTGGTATTCGTGGAGCGGGGGATCGACGGAGGAGCTCAGTTCGTGATCTTCCTTCCGGGACAGCCGGAAGGAGCAACGGAGATGCAAGCGTGAGTGACGCACCCAAGGTTCTGTTGGTGGACGACGAGACGTCGATCCTGGACACCCTCCAGGTCCTGTTCCGCGGCGAAGGGTACGAGGTGTCCGTGGCCGAGACCGGGCAGAAGGCCATGGACGCCCTGGAGTCCGGAAGGCCCGATCTGGTCCTGAGCGATATCCGCATGCCCGGGAAGACCGGCCTGGACGTGCTGGCCGCGGTCAGGGAGATGGACCCGGAGATTCCGGTGATCCTCATGACCGCCCAGGCCTCCCTCCAGTCCGCGGTGCGGGCGGTGAACGAGGGCGCCTACTACTACATCCAGAAGCCGTTCTCCAACGACGAGCTCCTGGCCATCTGCGCCCGGGCGCTGGAGACCAGGCAGCTCAAGGCGGAGAACCGCCAGCTCAAGAAGGAGATCGGAGCGCGCACGGCGGGAGCGGTCGAGCGTCCCATCGGGGGAGCGCCCCGCTTCAACGAGGTCGTGGATCTCGCGGAGACGGTGGCCACCACCGACTCCACGGTGCTCATCTCCGGAGAAAGCGGCACGGGTAAGGAGGTGCTCGCGCAGTACATCCATGCCCGATCCCACCGCCGGGACCACGCCTTCATGTCCATCAACTGCGGCGCCCTTCCCGAGAGCCTCTTGGAGAGCGAGCTGTTCGGCCACGTGAAGGGATCTTTCACCGGCGCCGTGAAGGACAAGGACGGGCTCCTGGTCGCCGCGGAAGGCGGCACCTTCTTCATGGACGAGATCGGCGAGATGGCCGCGGCCACGCAGGTCAAGCTGCTCCGGGCCATCCAGGAGCGCGAGGTCATCCCCGTGGGCTCCACGAAGGCGGTCCCCGTGGACGTCCGGATCATCGCCGCCACCAACCGGAACCTGGAGACCGAGATCGAGCGGGGGGCTTTCCGGAGCGACCTCTACTACCGGTTGAACGTCATCCAGCTGCAGCTTCCGCCGCTCCGGGAGCGCCAGGACGACATCCCGGTCCTCGCGCGCCACTTCCTCGACGAAGAGGCGGTGCTGCGCGAGCGCAAGAAGCCGCTGGAGCTGGCCGAGGAGGCGCTGAAGGTGATGACGGAGTACGACTGGCCGGGGAACGTCCGCGAGCTGCAGAACGCCCTGGAGCGGGCGGCCGTGGTGGTGACGGGCCAGAAGATTCGGCTGGGCGACCTCCCCGCCCGGGTCCGGGAGCGCCCGACGCCCCGGGTGGTCCAGAGCGACGATGCACCACGGAATCCCACGATGGAGGTCATCGAGCAGGCCTACATCATGTGGGTCCTCGAGGCCGAGGGCGGCAACAAGACGCGGGCGGCGGAGGTGCTGGGCATCGATCCATCCACCCTGTACCGGAAGCTGAACCGGTACGGCGTGAGCGACTGACGTGGGTGCCGTGGATCATCCGGGGACCATGGGGCCGCACGCCCTGCCGCAGGCGCAGCTGGCGTGGGACGCGGTTCGCGTGAGCGTGGTGATCCCGGTCTACAACGAGCGCGAGACCGCCGAGCGACTCCTCCGGCGCGTACGTGAGGTACCGCTGCGCCTGGAGGTCATCGTGGTGGACGACGGGTCCACCGACGGGACCCGTGATATTCTTCCGGGCCTCGAGGGAACCCTCATCGACACCCTGGTGATGCACGAGCGGAACCAGGGGAAGGGGGCCGCACTCCGGACCGGATTCACCCATGCCACGGGGGACGTGGTGGTGGTCCAGGACGCGGACATGGAGTACGACCCCTACGAGCTCCCGCTCCTGCTGGGGCCCATCCTGGAAGGGAAGGCCGACGCCGTGTACGGATCACGCTTCCTGGGCGGGCCCCACCGGGTGCTCCTGTTCTGGCACTCTGTGGGCAACCGGGTGCTCCCCCTCCTGTCGAACATGTTCACCGACGTGACCCTCACCGACATGGAGACCTGCTACAAGATGATCCGGCGGGAGCTCCTCCAGACGCTTCCGCTTTCCGCCAACCGTTTCGGCATCGAGCCGGAGCTGACCGCCCGGCTCGCTCAGGCCGGCGCCCGCATCTACGAGCTGCCCATCAGCTACAACGGCCGTTCCTACGCCGAGGGAAAGAAGATCGGTTGGAAGGACGGGGTCTCGGCGCTCTGGGCGATCTTCAAGTACAACGTCTTCCCCCCGACGGTCCCGGAATGGACGCCGCCCGAGGTGGACCCCTGGGCATCCCGTAAGGGGCTGGAGTCGGAGTCCCGCTCCGGGTGATGGACGGCGGGCTCGGTGGCTGGCTGGAGAGGCTGACCCCCGGACGGGCCGCATGGATGGTGGCGGCGGTGGGGGCGTTGGTCTACGCCAACTCCCTCGGGAACGGATTCGCGTACGACGACGTCTCCATCATCGTCGAGAACGAGACGATTCAGAGCTGGGAGCGGCTGAGAAGCGCGGTCTTCGCGCCCTACTGGCCCATCGTGGGGGGCGCGGAGCTCGCGCTCTGGAGGCCCGTGATCACCGGGCTCTTCGGCCTCCAGTACCTCCTCGCCGACGGCAGTCCCTTTCCTTTCCACTTCGTGAACGTAGTGGTGCACGCGGCCGCTTCCGGCGTGCTCGTACTTCTTCTGGCGCACCTGACGTCGGTGGCCGCCGCCTGGGTGGCGGGCATGGTGTTCGCCGTCCATCCGGTCCACACGGAGGCCGTGGCGAACGTGGTGGGTCAGGCCGAGGTGGTGGCGGGGCTGGCCGTGCTGCTCGCGCTGTTGGTCCACGTCCGGGGCGGGCCCCGCTCGGCATGGGGGACGGCCCTGGGCGTGGGTGCGCTCTATGCGGTGGGGTTCGGCGCGAAGGAGAGCGCCATCACGCTCCTCGGCCTGGTCTTTCTCGTGGATGCCGCCCGGGAGCGTCTGGGCTTCCGGGAGCTTCCCGGCTACCTGGCACGACGCTGGCGCGTCTACTTCGTGATGCTCGCCGTGGCGGTGGGGATGCTCGCCGCCAGGGCGACCGTCCTGGGGGGACAGGCCACGCCGCGGGTGGGCGCGGGCTTCCAGCTGCTGGAGGAGATCCCCAGGATCTGGACGCTGGGTGAGGTCTGGACCCACTACGTCCGACTCTGGGTGTTCCCGCTGGATCTGTCGTCGGACTACACCCCCAACGTCATCCCGGTCTCGCTGGGCTGGACGGCCACCAACGTCACCGGCGTCCTCCTGGTGCTGGCCATTCTGGCCGGCACGTGGGCGGCGTGGCGGAGGCGGCCCCTGGAGCCCGGCAGTCGGTCGGCCAAGCTGGCGGCGTTCGGCGTCCTCTGGTTCCTGATCAGCATCTCACCCATCTCCAACACGCTGTTCCTCACCGGCGTCATGCTGGCGGAGCGAACCCTCTACCTTCCCTCGGCGGGCCTCGCCGCCGCGGTGGGGTGGCTGGTGGTCAGGCTCGCCAGGGATCGTCCACGCCTGGCGCCGGCCGTCCTCGTGCTCTTCCTCGTGGCCGGATCGGTGCGTACATGGATCCGCAACCCGGAGTGGAAGAGCCACGACACGGTGTTCACCGTCATGGCCCGGGACTACCCGCACTCGGGTCGGGTCCAGTGGCTCCTCGGGGACAACTTCATCGAGCGGGGGCGGATCTCGGAGGGGTTGGTCTCCTACCGGGCGGCCGTGGATCTCCTGGATGCGCACTACGGGCTGCTCATCCATGTGGCCGACGTCCTCATGAACATCGATCGGTACCGGGGCGCCGACGGCGTGCTCCACTACGCCATCAGCCAGCGGCCGGAGCACCCCTTGGCCTATGGCATGAGATCCGGCGCACGAGCGGAGATGGGAGACGCCGAGGGGGCGGAGCGCTACGCCAGGGCGGCTCTGGCGATCCGGCCCACCGATGCCATACGGCTGCACGTGCTCGCCTGGGCCCTGGCCGCCCAGGGCAGATGGGCCGAGGCCGAGGAGGTGAGGGCGCGCGCCGACCAGCGCGGCGTCGCCACGTTCTGGCAGAGGTGGCTCTACGACGCATGGTTGGCTGAACGGCGCGGGGACGAGCCCGCCGTGAGGGAGGCCCTCGACTCGGCAGTGGCCAACGCACGCTCCGAGACGGGCAGGGACGCGCTGGAGCTGTTCCTGGTGCGGGACTTCGGGCTCGACGGCCTGCCGCAGGGTGCCCCGGGCGACGCGGACGACGGACTCGGCGCCCCGCCGGCGTCCCCCTGACGCCAGGCGCCACCCGTCGGTGTCGCACATGGCATGGCACCTTGCAGAAATCCAGAGGGAGGGAGGCGAGAGCCCTGTGGGGGCACCACGGAGGGGATGCCTAAGTGATTGTAAAACAATGACTTGAGGTTGGTGCCAGGTGGTTGGAACGAGGTTTGCCAAAGTAGGGACCGCACAACCCGGTTTCACATCACACCTGGAGTACACCAATGCGGGACAACAAGGGTTTCACCCTCATCGAGCTGCTGATCGTCGTCGTTATCATCGGCATCCTGGCCGCCATCGCCATTCCGAAGTTCTCCGCCACGCGTGAGCGGGCCTACTTCGCCGCGATGAAGTCCGATCTCAAGAACCTGGCGACGCAGCAGGAGATCTACTACGCGGATCACTACACCTACTCCGCCAGCACCACCGACCTCGGCTTCGTCGAGTCCGAGGGCGTGAACGTCACCGGTAACATCACGGCGGCGAACACCGGTTGGTCCGCGACGGCTTCGCACGACGCGCTGGCCGCCGCTGAGGGCTGCGCCATCTACTACGGTGACGCCACGGCTCCCGGCTCGCACGGTTCGCCGAGCCAGGCCGGTGAGCTCGCCTGCACCAGCTGATCCACGGTGCACTTCATCCCGCATGAACGTGCGGGTGTGACCTGAAGCGGAAGGGCCGGTCCGGGCCTTCGGGCCCGGGCCGGCCGCACCCGCCCCCTCGAACCTCCTTCCGACTCCGACTCCTGGCGACTCGATCTCCGGAGGTGACCCATGTCTGACAAGCGCCGCGGCTTCACCCTGATCGAGCTCCTCATCGTCGTAGTCATCATCGGGATCCTGGCCGCCATCGCCATTCCGAAGTTCTCGGCGACACGCGAGCGGGCCTTCGTTTCCTCTCTGAAGGCCGACCTGAGGAACCTCGCCAGTCTCCAGGAGCTCTACCACAACGCCAACTTCACCTACTCCACGGACCAGGACGCGGTGGAGTTCAACGCCTCCGAAGGTGTCACGGTGAACATCGGGGAGGCGTCGGGACAGGGGTGGTCTGCCACCGCGGTCCACCTGGGGATGCCCGCAGTCACCTGCGCGCTCTATCACGGAAACGCCGCGCAAGTCGCTCCGGCCACCGTGGAGAGCATGATCACCTGCGACTACTGAGCCCTCCTCCCGCCGGTCCTCCGGCCACCCGGGCTTTCGTCGCGGCGGCCTCCGCCGCCTTCCTCCTCCCTTTCGTCCTCGGGCTGCTTTCCGCCCGGGGCGGCACCGGCCCCCTGGTTTTCGTGGTCGGTCCCATCGTCGCCGTGGCCTCCGCTTGGCTTCTCACGGCGCTGGCCCACCGCTGGATGGCGCCGGACCGTGAGCTTCTGGAGCGCAACGTGGCTTCGCTGGAGCAGACCAATCGCGAGCTCGTGGAGGCTCGGGCCGAGATCGTCCGTACCGCCCGCATGGCCTCGGTGGGAACCCTGGCCGCGGGCATCGCCCACGAGGTGGGGAACCCCCTCGGAGCCATCATGGGGTACGTGGACGTGGCTCGATCCCGCGCCAGGCAGGGGGACGCCGATCCCGAGCTGCTGGACGACATTCGCGACGAAGCGTCACGCATCGACCGGATCATCAAGAGCTTGCTGAACTACGCGCGCCCGAGGGACGAGGAAGAACGCGCCGAACCGCCGGGTGCCGTCGTCGCTCGTGTGCGCGAGCTGCTGGAGCACCAGGGCAAGCTGAACGGAGTCCACACGGTCTGGGACGTCCATCCGGACACGCCCGTCGTGGTGATGAACGCCCATCGGCTGGAGCAGGTCCTGGTGAACCTCCTCCTCAATGCTCTCGACGCCACGGAGGACGCGGAGTCGCGCTCCATCCGGGTCAGGACGTTCGGCGATCGTGGGGAGCTTACGGGGCTCCCGACCCGCCGAGAGGACGACCCCCCGGGCGTGAACTACATGCACCGCCGCCGCATCTCCCGGGACGACGGGGGTCGTGGTGTGGACCCGGTGTTCCTCGCTGAGCGGGTCGCCGTCATCGAAGTGAGCGACAGCGGTCCCGGCATCGAAGAGAGCGACCTGGAGCAGATCTTCGACCCCTTCTTCACCACCAAGGAGCTGGGTCGGGGGACGGGTCTCGGGCTGTCCATCTGTGCCCGCCTCGTGGAGGGCATGGGTGGGCGAATCGACGCCGAGAACGCGCCGGAAGGCGGCGCTCGGTTTATCATAAGGCTTCCCGCCGCCAAGAACCTCTGACCGGAAAGATCCCGGAGACGTCCATGAAGATTCTGGTCATCGATGATGATGCCGGACTGAGAAAATCCCTCGGCCTCATCCTTACGGATGCGGGATACGAAGTCGTGTCCGCCGAGGATGGCGAGCTGGGCTTGAGCACGGCTCTGGAGCAGGAGCCCGACCTCATCCTGTGCGATGTCCGCATGCCGAAGCTCGGGGGGATCGAGTTCCTCGACCGGTACCACGAAGCCGGTGGACGAGCCCTCATCCTGGTGATGACCGCGTACGGTGGCCTGGACCTGGCCGTGAAGGCCATGCAGAAGGGTGCGTACGACTATCTGCCCAAGCCGTTCGGCGCCGACGAGGCCCTCCTGACCGTGAAGAAGGCCGAGGAGCGGGAACAGCTCCGGCGAGAGGTCGGGCGACTCCGGAACCAGGTCCGCGCGGACGCGCGCTTCGCGGAGATGGTGGTGGGCTCGCCGGCCATGGAACGTGCCCTGGAGATCGTGCGCAAGGTGGCCCGCCACGACTCGCCGGTCCTGGTGACGGGCGCCAGCGGAACCGGGAAGGAGCTGGTGGCCCGGATTCTACACCGGGAGAGCGCCAGGGCCGACCAGACGTTCGTGCCGGTGAACTGCGGGGGCATCCCTGAACAGCTCCTGGAGTCCGAGTTCTTCGGCTTCGTGAAGGGGGCTTTCACCGGGGCGGACCGCGACAAGGAAGGTCTCTTCGAGGCCGCGGACGGGGGGACCCTCTTCCTGGACGAGGTGGGCGAGCTGCCCATGCAGCTCCAGGTGAAGCTTCTGCGGGCACTTCAGGAGGGTGAGGTTCGTCGGGTGGGCGACACCGAGACGCGGAAGGTGAACGTGCGCATCATCTCGGCGACGAACCTCGATCTCGAGGAGGCCGTGGAGAACGGAACGTTCCGGAAGGACCTCTACTACCGGCTGGCCGTGGTGCCCATCCACCTGCCCCAGCTCCGCAACCGAAGGGAAGAGATCCCGCGGCTGGTCCAGCATCTCCTCGAGCGGCAGAGGGAGCGCCTCGGACTCGACGTCTCGTCGGTGGACCCCGAAGCCATGGCGGTGCTCCTCGAGTACTCGTGGCCGGGAAACATCCGCGGGGTGGAGAACGTCATCGAGCGTGCGCTGGTGCTCACGGACGGGGACACCATCACGTTGGAGGATCTGCCCGAGGTGGTCCGGCGTCCTGCGCCCGAGGGGCCTGGCGTCGCCATCGACGGAGGTGATCTGTCGGTGAAGCGGCAGGGAGCGAAGCTGGAGAAGCACCTCATTCAGCTGGCCCTGGACCGGACCGGCGGCAACAAGACCCAGGCCGCCGAGCTGTTGGAGCTGTCGCCCCGGGCC
>CAYGKI010000081.1:0-6329 GCA_964350235.1 uncultured Gemmatimonadaceae bacterium
ACGGGAGCTGTTCTCGGAGACCAGGGTCGAGCCCGTGTTCACGGCCCATCCTACCGAGTCCACGCGGCGGATCATCCTCGAGAAGCAGGAGCGCATTTCCCTCCAGCTCCTGTCCAGACTCGATCCCGAGCGAACGCCCCGAGAGGAACGGGTGGCCTGGGCGCGCATCCGCGAGAACGTGACCGCCGCCTGGCAGACCGAAGAGCACCCTTCCGCCCGCCCGACGGTCGCCGACGAGCGCGAGCACGTCCTCTACTACGTCTCCCATGTCCTGTACCGGGTCCTCCCCGCGTTGCACGAGGCCCTCCGGGACGCGTTGGACCAGGTCTTCGGCCCTTCGGCGGCCCCGGACCCGCCCACCACGCCCCTGGTACGCCCAGGCTCCTGGGTGGGTGGAGACATGGATGGGAACCCCAACGTGCGCGCGGCCACGGTTCGCGAGACCCTCCGCCGCCACCGTGAGCTGGCGCTGCGCTCGTACGGGGAAGAGATCCGTGACCTCGCGCGACATCTCACCCAGTCGGCGTCCCGCGTCGATTGGAGTCAGGACCTCTCGGCCCGACTGAGGATCTACGGCGACTGGTTCCCCCACGTGCGGGACTCCGTACCGGTCCGTCATCGGTCCATGGCGTACAGGGTCTTCCTGAACCTGGTGCTCGCTCGCCTGAGCGCGACGCACGCAGAGGAGGCTCACCGCTACGAGGGGCCCCATGAGCTGGAAGACGACATCACGGTGGTGGCCGAGAGCCTGGCGGCCAACGCCGGCACCCACGCCGGCCTCTTCGGCGTCCGTCGCCTCCTGGAGCGCGTTCGGGCGTTCGGATTCCACATGGCCGCGCTGGACGTGCGGCAGGATGCGCGGGTGCTGAGGGAGGTCATGTCGGAGATCCGCCGGGATGGCGACTGGCTCGACCGGTCCCCCGCGGAGCGAGCTGCGCTGCTGCGCGACGAGCTGCTGACCGCGGACTTCTCCGAGCTACGCCGCAGATGGCCGCCCCAGTCCGATATGGCCCAGGACACGGTGCAGGTGTTCCGGACCATGGCCGAAGCGCGCCGCACCCACGGTCCCGCGGCGCTGGGGTACTACATCATCTCCATGGCGCGCGACGTGGACGACGTCCTCACCGTCTTGTGGCTGGCGGCGATGGCCGGGGAAGACCCGGGGGAGGGCATGGCGTTGGACGTGGCGCCGCTCTTCGAGACGGTGCCGGATCTGGAGGCGGCGGAAGACGTCCTGGACCGGATGTTCGACGATCCGTACGTGCGTCCCCACATCCAGCGCCGGGGCGGGCGCCAGCTGGTCATGGTCGGCTACTCCGACTCCAACAAGGACGGCGGCGTGCTCTCGGCACGGTGGGCCCTGCAGCGAGCCCTGGAGCGCATGGCCGCGGCGGCGGCTCGGCACGACGTCACCCTGACGGTCTTCCACGGACGTGGAGGGACGGTGTCGCGGGGCGGAGGCTCCGTGCATCGGGCGGTCGCCGCCATGCCGGCGCGATCCATCGGTGGGCGACTTCGCCTCACCGAGCAGGGCGAGGTCATCGATGCGAAGTACGGGCTCCCACAGATCGCCTTGCGGGAGTTGGAGCGCATGCTCGGCTCCATCGCGCTGAGAGCGGTGGACCCGGAACGCGAGGTCCCGAAAGAGTGGCGAGCCATGGCCGACACCATGGCCGACGCCGCCCGGACCGCATACCGCGGCCTGGTCTACGAGCACCCCCACTTCACCGACTACTTCCGCTCGGGCACGCCCATCGACGTCATCGAGCGAATGTCCATCGGGTCCCGACCGGCGTCGCGTCGGTCCGGCGCCGGGGTTGAAGATCTTCGAGCCATCCCCTGGGTGTTCTCGTGGACCCAGTGCAGGGCCATGATCACGGGGTGGTACGGGCTCGGCACCGGGCTGGAAGCGGCGCGGAAGGAGCACGGCGTGAGCACCCTGCGGGAAGCGGCGGAAGGATGGCCGTTCCTGAACGCGCTCCTGGCGGACGTGGAGATGGTGCTCGCCAAGGCGGATCTCGAGATCGCCGCCATGTATCGGCCACTGGCGCCGGCGCACGCCCACGTCGTCTTCGACACGGTCCAGGGCGAGTTCGAGCGCACGGTATCCGCGGTCCTCGATGTCCGTCGAGCCGATACGCTCCTGGACAGCGATCCCACGCTTCAGCGCTCCATTCGGCTCCGCAATCCGTACGTCGACCCCATGAACATCCTCCAGGTCGACCTCCTGGGCCGGTGGAGGGGCGCAGGCTCCCCCGAAGGCCCGCTCTTCGACGGACTGCTCGCCACGGTGAACGGGATCGCACGAGGCCTCCAGAACACCGGCTGAGCCTCTAGCCGCCCCCTCCCTCCTTACGCACGACATACTCGCGCTTGCCGACCCTGAGTGAGAAGGCGTGGCTCACCACCCAGGGGGCCAACAGGCGCTCGAGCTGGGCCGGCAGAAGAGGGGCTCCAGCGGCCCGGGGCAGGCCCACGAACTCCTCCTCCACCCGACCCGTGTCCAGGATGGTGGAGCGGACGTAGCGTACCTGGTCCGCCTCCGCGCTGGACACCCACGCGTACATGCGTGCGCCAGGCGCCGTGATCTCCGTGAGCCGCTCCATCAGCACTTCACGCTCCCGTGGGATCAGTCCGTCGAGCACGCCCCAACCCAGGATGGTGTCGTACGGATGGTCGGGATGCACGGGAAGCGTCGCCGGGTCCATGCGTCGCTCCGTGGCGGCATCCGCCCCCGGCACCAGACCGACGAACCGGATGATCCGCGCATAGGGTGCCAGGACCTCCATCTGCCTGTTGCTCCCCTCGCCGAGGTCCAGGATGGAGTGACGCCCGTCCCGACGCATCCCCCCGAAGAGCGCGGCGAGCCCGGGGGAGGCCCGCGTGACGGACGATTCCGGCTCGGGGCCATCGTCCTTCGCCGCGCGGTCCTCCCCCTCCGTGCTCCCACGGATCCGGGACAGCCATCCCATGTGCGCGTCCGCCTACGCGCTGGCGCGCGTCGCCTCGGAACCTTCGTCCTTGCCCTTCGTGCCGCCGGAGCCTCCGTCGGAAGACGCGGAGCCCGCCTTCTTGTCGGGCGCCGGCCTGGGCTGAGCGCTGCTCGACCCCGTGGAGGTGGTCCCCATGTCCACCAGCCCCCGGAACGTGGCCCCGTCCTCGAGCACCACCCGCGGCGCCTTGATGTCGCCATGGACCTGAGCCGACCCCCGGAGAATGATCTGCTCCTGGGCGGTGAGGTCACCCTCCACCTTCCCCTCGATGGTGATGACCCGACCGACGATGTCGGCCTTGACCCGCCCTTCGCTACCGACGCTCACCATGTGCTTCTCCAGGGTCACCGATCCCTCGACTTCCCCCTGGATGAGCAGGTCCTCCTTGCCGGTCACGTCTCCCTTGATGCTGATGGAGGGTCCGATGGTGGCGCGCCCGCCGCCGACCGTGGGCTTCTGGGACGAGCCGACGCCGGGCGCGCGTGGGTCCGTCGATGGCTGCGCGGACGGTCCGTCTTCTTTCTTCCACATGTTTCCCCCGGGGTTGGTGACCGGCGGCTCCGGCGGCCGCCTCGCATAGGTCCTGGCTAGGGGTGCAACAAGCTTGCCAGACCCCATCCGGACTCGCCGCCCGGCTCTTCCCGAAACCGTCCCCCTCCGACCCTGAGCCTTCCCTTTCTAGATTGCTCCCCTCGGAACCTCTTCCCGGACGGACCGGCCTTGGCCCTCGTCAGCGCGCAGAACCTCACCATCGCCTTCGGCGGCAGACCCCTCCTCGACGACGCGACGCTCCAGATCGAGCGCGGCGAGCGTGTCGGCCTGGTGGGGCGGAACGGAGAGGGCAAGTCGACCCTGCTGGGGATCCTCGCGGGATCGATCCCGCGGGACTCCGGCACCATCGCCCTGGAGTCCGGAGCGCGGATCGCCCTGCTTCCCCAGGACGTCCCCCAGGACCTCCCGGAGACGGTGGAGGAGGTCATCGCGACGGGCGTTCCAGCGCACGTGCGCGGATCCTCGGGTGTGGGCCACCATGACGTGCAGCGCTACGTGTCCCTCATGGAGCTGGATGCCGGGGCACCGTTCGCCGCTCTGTCCGGCGGGCAGAAGCGGCGTGCGCTCCTGGGACGAGCCCTGGCCTCCGATCCCGACCTCCTCCTGCTGGACGAGCCCACCAACCACCTGGATCTCGAGAGCATCGAGTGGCTCGAGGGCTTCCTCCGCCGGTTCGAGGGCAGCCTGCTGTTCGTCACCCACGACCGGGCGTTCCTGCAGGCCCTGGCGACCCGGATCGTGGAGCTGGACCGAGGGCATCTCACGTCGTGGACGTGCGGGTATCACCAGTACCTGGAGCGGAAGGAGGAGCTGCTCCGGGCCGAGGAGAAGCGTTGGGCCGAGTTCGACAGGAAGCTCTCCGAGGAAGAGGCCTGGATCCGGAAGGGGATCAAGGCCCGTCGCACCAGGAACGAGGGACGGGTCAGGGCCCTTCAGGCCATGCGAAAGGAGCGCGGCGAGCGGCGCGAGCGCGTCGGAGCGGTCCGGATGAACATCCAGGAGGCCGAACGCTCCGGAGCCCGCGTCATCGTCGCCAAGGGGGTCTCCTTCGGATACGGCGCCGGCGAGGCAGGAGACGAAGGGACCGGGGAGCCGCTCATTCGGGATTTCTCCGCCACCATCATGCGCGGGGAGAAGATCGGGATGATCGGCCCCAACGGCGTCGGCAAAACGACGCTCATCCAGCTTCTGCTCGGGCGCTTGCAGCCCGACTCCGGCACGGTGGAGCACGGCACGTCCCTGCAGGTGCGCTACTTCGACCAGCACAGGGAGCAGCTCGACGAAGCGGAGACCGTCGCCGAGGCCGTGGGCTTCGGCAGCGACCACGTGGAGGTGGGGGGTGAGCGCAGGCACGTCATGAGCTACCTGCAGGACTTCCTCTTCACCCCCGAACGGGCACGGCAGCCCGTACGCTCCCTGTCCGGCGGGGAGCGGAACCGTCTCCTCCTCGCCCGTCTCTTCACCCGCCCGGCCAACGTCCTGGTGCTTGACGAGCCCACCAACGATCTGGACACGGAGACCCTCGAGCTCCTGGAGAGCCGTCTGGTTTCCTTCGGGGGGACGGTCCTCACGGTGAGCCACGACCGGGCTTTCCTGGACAACGTCTGCACCAGCACCCTCGTGTTCGAGGGCGACGGCAGGGTCAAGGAGTACGTCGGGGGGTACTCGGACTGGAAGAGGGTCGTGGAGCGGCGGGACGCCGAGCGACAGGAGCAGGACCGGAGCCGCCGGCAGCCGCGCGTGGGCTCCAACGACACCGGAGCGGACGGCACCGGGAGCGCCGCCCGTTCCGGACAGCGCAAGAAGCTCACGTACAACGACCAGCGCGAGCTCGAGCTGCTCCCGGGCCGTATCGAGGCGCTGGAGGGCGAGCTGGCGCAGGTGCACCAGCAGCTGGCCGACCCCGAGTTCTACAAGGGCGACGCCGACCACGTGGCCGAGGTGACGCGACGCGCCCAGGAACTCGAAACGCAGATCGAGACGGCCTTCGAGCGCTGGTCCGCGCTCTCGGACGCAGGCTGATGACGCGGCGGCGCAGACGTGCGCGCACGGCGGCCGGTGGCCCGGGCACCGTGCCCCACGAGGACCCGGACGCATGAGCGGACGGGAGACGTCCACCTGGCTCCTGTACGGCGCCTATGGCTACACCGGGCGACTAATCCTCGAGCGGGCCGTCGCACGCGGACTGCCGCCCATCGTCGCCGGACGGGACGAAGCTCGGACGCTCGGTCTCGGGGAGGGGCTGGGTCTCCCGACGCGGGGGTTTCCCGTGGATGATCCCGACGCGCTCCGGCGGGGCGTTCGAGGCGTGGACCTGGTGCTCAACGCCGCTGGTCCGTTCTCGGTCACCTGGCGTCCCGTCCTGAAAGCGTGTCTGGCCGAGGGATGCCACTACCTGGACATCACCGGCGAGATCGACGTGCTGGAGGCCATGCGGGAGCTCCGATCCGAGGCCGTGTCAGCCGGCGTCCACGTGGTCCCGGCGGTGGGCTTCGACGTCGTCCCCACGGACTGCGCGGCGGCCATGGTGGCCGGGCAACTGGAGGAGCCCGTCGAGCTCGATCTCGCGTTCCACGTGTCGGGCGGACCGAGCCGTGGCACCACGCTCACCACCATCGAGCGCCTGGGTCGGGGGAGCGCGGTGCGTCGGGACGGACGGATCGTCCCTGTCGGCCTGGGGGCCGTCCGGCGGACCATTCCGTTCTCGGACCGACCCCGGCGGGGCGTCGCCATCCCCTGGGGGGACGTGAGCACCGCCTTTCACTCAACCGGGATCTCCGACGT
>CAYGKI010000081.1:6339-10857 GCA_964350235.1 uncultured Gemmatimonadaceae bacterium
CCGACGTGACGGTGTACGGCGTGCTCCCCGCTGGACTGCCCCTCCTCGGCCGCGCCGCCGGGGCCCTCCTGGAGATCCCGGCCCTCCGCCGGGGGGCTGAGTGGGCCGCGAAGCGCTGGCTTTCAGGACCCGACCCCGACGAGCTTCGCCGAGGCGTCTCCCGGGTCCGCGCGGAGGCTCGGGAGGCCTCCGGTCGGTCCGCCACCGTCGAGATCATCGGGCCGAACCCCTATGCCCTGACGGCGGACGCCGCCCTGGCCGCCGTCGAAGGTGTGCTGGACGGACTCCGGACGGGGCATGGCGTCCACACGCCGTCCCAAGCGTTCGGGGCGGACTTCGTCCTTCGCCTCCCGGGCGTGCACCTGGCCCCTGCCGCCGCGTCCACGACGCGTCGAGATTAGCACCATTCCAGCCACTCGACCCGCACGGAGATTCTCCCGGCCGTGACCGAGTTCGACCCGAATCCGACGTCCGAGCCGCGGCGCCGCTACCGCCTGGCGCTGTTTCCCCTTTCGGTGGTGCTCCTCCCCGGAGCGTCCATGCCCCTCCACATCTTCGAGCCGCGGTACCGGGACATGATCCGGGACTGCCTGGCTTCCGACCGCCGCTTCGGCCTGGTCTATCACGATCCCGACCGGCAGGGCCCGTTCATGAGCGAGGAGGGCCGGATCGGATGCGTGGCCGAGATCCACGAGCATCAGGCGCTGAGCGACGGACGATCCCTCATCGGGACCCGCGGCGTGGAGCGCTTCAGGATCGTGGACGGGATCGAGTCGGACACGCCCTACTACGAGGCCCTCGTGAGTCCCTATCACGACACGGACGAAGACGTGCTGCTGCCGTCCCGCCGCAGAACCTCCATCGACCTGTTCCACCAGGTCGTCGACACGTTGGCGGACGCGCCCGAGCGACTCCCGGAGCTGTCGGACGACCAGGAGGTCTCCTTCCTCCTGGCGCAGACCATCGGCGTCGACCCCACATGGCATCAACGACTCCTGGAGTCCAGTGACGAGCGCGCCCGCCTGGACGAGGTGGATCGGGTTTTTCGAGCGGTGCTGGAGTAGCGGTCAGAGGCTCCCTGCCCGCGGCCACGTCGTCAGCGGAACAGGCCCGCCAGGTCCCAGCGGCGGATGGTCTCCTCGATGACGTCTCCCATGCGCTGGTTCACCCGCTCGAAGTAGCTGCGGGACTGCTCCTCGTCGAACGTCGGGTATCCCTGGCCGGCCTGGTAGAGGATGATGGAGGACGGGAACGGGTACGGCGTGGCTCCGGCGATGCCGGCTGAAGCCATGTCGGGGTCGTACCGCTCGGGATGGATGTGGTCCGGGACGATGGCCTGCATGTAGCCCGTCTCGTTGTTCCCGGCGTGTCCCCCGTCCTCCCCGAACACGTCGAACGTGATGTCGCTGGTGAGGGTCCACCAGTTCGTCACGAGCGTGCGGACACGGTGGGCACGGCCCACGCGACCGGCGACCCGGCTCAGGATGGCCGTCTGGGGGCCGCCGTGCCCGTTGAGGACGATGATGTTCTTGAAGCCGTTCCCCGCGAGTCCGGACAGCAGGTCCTCCATGAACGCTTCGTAGGCCTCCTCGCCGATGCGGAACGTGCCGGGGAACGCGTCCAGGTCGCCGGTCACACCGTAGTTCAGCGTAGGCGCAACAAGGGCATTCAGGCGGGGCGCCAGCACTCGGGCCATGGCCTCGGGGGCCAGGTTGTCCGAACCGTTGGGCGCCACGCCGTGCGCCTCCAGCGTCCCGGTGGGCACCAGCACCGTCTCGATGCGCTCCGGCACGAGCTCGGCGAATTCCTGCCAGCCGAGAAGGTTCATCTCCCGGGTGGTGGGCTCCTGTCCGCTGAGGCTCGGCGCCCAGGTCGCGAGAAACAGCAACGCCCCGGCCAGAGCACGGCGGGTAGCGGAAGCGCTGCCCCGGCGGGTGGTGGTATCGATGCTCGACGTCGGGGATGCTCGGTTCGCTTTGGTCATGGCTCGTGGTCTCTGGCGAGGTGGGAAACACCCCGGAAGCCTACACCGTCCGTGGAGCCCTCGCGAGCGCGGCGGTGTATCTCCCACGGACCGTGCTGGCGCACGGTACCGCCCTGGCTCCCCGCTCCGGATGGCACGCATGTCTCAAGCCCCTCGCTTCCTGCTTCCCTCGCTCTTCCTCGCCGTCGGCCTCTTCGCCGGGGGACTCATGGCGGGCAAGGGCTTCGCCGACGCCCGCCTCGGTGACCGCTTCGTCACGGTGAAGGGGGTGTCCGAGCGAGAAGTCGAGGCGGATCTGGCGGTCTGGACCCTCCAGTTCTCGGCCGGTGGCAACGACCTGGTGGCCGTCCAGCGCACCGTTGCGCGCAACCTCGATCTCACCATGGAGTTCCTCGAGAGCCACGGGATCGACCCCGAGCTGGTCCAGGTCCAGGGCGTGCGGGTGACCGACGCCTCCGCCAATCCCTACCAACAGGGTCCGGTGGCGAACCGGTATTCCGTCACCCAGACGGTGGTGGTCCGCTCCGAAGAGCCTAGGAGGATTCTCACGGCCAGCCAGGACATCGGCCGCCTGGTGGAGTCCGGCGTGGTGCTGGTCTCCGGCCAGGAGTGGGGGCCGGGCGGTCCCACCTTCATCTTCCAGGGGTTGAACGACGTGAAGCCCGAGATGATCGCCGAGGCGACGGCCCGAGCCCGTGAGGCGGCCGTCGAGTTCGCGCGGGACTCGGAAAGCGAGCTCGGGGGGATCCGGCGGGCGAACCAGGGGGTGTTCGAGATCCTCCCGCGGGATCCTGCGCCCGGCATCACCCAGGAGAACCGCATCGAGAAGACGGTGCGGGTCGTGGCGACGGTGGAGTACTTCCTCAAGGATTGAGCCTCCCCGGGGAAGCCCGCGAGGTGGGATCCCGCGAGACCGTGCCCTTGCCGGAGGTACCGGCGCGTGCTACGCGTTCCTGCTCGACTCCCCTCAACCCGCGAGCACTCCATGTCTCTTCTCAAACACCGATCCAATCGGCCCGGTGCCCTTCTCCGACCCGCCGCGCGCGCCACGGGCACCCTGCTCGTCGCCTTCGCCGCAGCGTGCGGCGGCGGCGATGAGACGCCCCGGTCCAACGCCGTCGTCTACGAGGGTGCCCGCGTCATCCCCGGCGACGGCAGCGGTCCCATCGACAACGCCGTCTTCGTCGTGGAAGACGGCCGCTTCACCCTGGTGGGTCCCGCCGCGAGCGTGACCGTGCCCGAGGGTGGCACACGGGTGGATCTCTCCGGGAAGACGGTCATCCCGGCGCTGGTGAACGCGCACATCCACCTCTCCCTGGACCGCGCCGAGCGCGAGGACCAGCTCCGGCACATGGCCTACTACGGCCAGGGAACCGTCGTGAGCATGGGACTGGACGAAGGTGCCGTCCCGTTCGAGGTGCGCGACAACCCCGTCGCCGACGGGGCCCGCACCCTCATCGCCGGCCGCGGCATCACGTCCCCCGAGCCCGGGCGCTCCGAGGTGCCGCACTGGGTGACCACCGAGGAGGAGGCCCGAGCCGCCGTTCGCGAGGTGGCCGAGTCGGGCGCCGACCTGGTCAAGATCTGGGTCGACGACCGGAACGGGCAGTACGAGAGACTCTCACAGCCCCTCTACACGGCAGTCATCGACGAGGCGCATCAGCGCGGCCTCCAGGTCGCCGCGCACATCTTCCGTCTGGAGGACGCGAAAGGCTTGCTCGACAGCGGGGTGGACATGTTCGCCCACGGCATCCGGGACCAGGTCCTGGATGACGAGCTCCTGTCCCTGTGGGAAGCGCGGGGCGACATCACTTTGATCCCCAATCTGCCTGGCCCGGGCGTGCCTGCGGACCTCTCCTGGATCACCACCGTTCCCGAGGCCGAGCTGCAGGAGATGCAGGCCGGGGAGACGGAGCGCCCGGCGGCCCAGGAGGCCTTCGCCATCCAGGCCGAGAACCTGGCGCGGCTCAACGAGGCCGGGGCGCACATCGCCTTCGGGACCGACGGGAGCACGCCGTGGGCGGCGCACCTCGAGATGGAGGACATGGTCCGGGCGGGCATGACCCCCGCCGAGGTCATCCACGCGGCCACGGGAAGCTCCGCGAGCCTGTTCGGCTTGAGTGACGTGGGCGTCATCGCGTCGGGCAGGGCGGCCGATTTCGTCGTGCTGGACGCCAACCCGCTGGACGACATCACCAACTCCCGCCGCATCGCGGACGTGTACCTCAGAGGCGCCGCGCTGGACCGCTCGGCGTTGGCGGCCCACTTCCGCGGCGCGACCATGCAGTAGGAGCCGGCAGCGGGCCGGGTCCGGCGCGGTGAGCCCGGCCCGGCCCGCTCAATCTCCGTCCTTCCGATGCTCCTCGATGAAAGCTTCGGATCCTTCGGGGAGCAGCAGGGAATCCGCAATGGCCGCGATCTCCTCGGCCTCTTCCCAGGCCCGCTCCAGCCGCCACAGCTCCCCTTCCAGCGCCCGTCTCTCCTGCTCCTCGTGGAGCGCCATCTCCACCGCCAGCTTCATGGCCTTGGGCATC
>CAYGKI010000082.1:0-1903 GCA_964350235.1 uncultured Gemmatimonadaceae bacterium
CCACGTCCATCGATCTGGTCACGCGCAACCCCTTCGACGCGAACCGCATGCTGGATCCCGAGCGGGTGCGGCTCACCGCGGCCCACGAGATGGGGCATGTCCTGGGCCTCCCGCACAGCGACTCCGACCGCGACGTCATGTACCCGGAGAATACCGCTGCGGCCTTGAGCGCACGGGACTACCGGACCATGGAAGCGCTCTACGGCCTGCCGGACGGAGCCGTCCTGGAGACAGGCCCCGGGCGCTGAGGGGCGGCGATTCCGTCTCCGGAATCCCCCGCCGAGATCACTCCTCCCGCACCAACGCGTACTTCTCGATCTTCTTGTACAGGTTGGAGCGAGGCATGTCGATGCGGCGGGCGGTTTCCGCCACGTTCCAATCGTGCTCGCGGAGCTTCTGGAGGATGAAGGCGCGCTCGGCCAGATCCTTGAAGTCCTGGAACGTGTCCGCGCCCAGCAGCCCTGAGCCCCACGCGTCGGCCTGCCCCCGACCCGAGGCGAGGAGGTCCACGTCTCCGGCGCCCACCACGTCGCCCGGCGCGAGGATCAGCAGCCGCTCCACCGCGTTCCGGAGCTCCCGGACGTTGCCGGGCCACGACAGCTCCGCCAGTCGCGCCACCGCCTCCGCGGAGAACGTCCGAGGGGGCATCCCGTCCCGCTTCGCCATGAGGTCGGTGAAGTGCTGCACGAGCATGGGGATGTCTTCCCGACGATCCCGCAGCGGGGGCACGTGGATGGGCACCACGTTGAGCCGGTAGAAGAGGTCCTCTCGAAATCCGCCTTCCTCGATCTCGTGCTCCAGGTCCTTGTTCGTGGCCGCGATGACGCGCACGTCCACCTCGATGGCCTTAGATCCACCGACCCGTGTGACGACACCCTGCTCCAGGGCCCGCAGCACCTTGGCCTGCGCGTCCAACGACATGTCCCCCACCTCGTCCAGGAAGAGGGTCCCGCCGTCGGCCTGCTCGAACTTGCCCGCCTGGTCCGCCACCGCGCCGGTGAACGATCCCTTGACGTGCCCGAAGAGGGCCGACTCGATGAGCTCCGTGGGGATGGCCGCGCAGTTCACCTCGACGAAGGGTCCTCCGGCCCTCGGCGACAGGCGGTGCACGGCTCTGGCCACAAGCTCCTTTCCCGTGCCGTTCTCGCCCGTCACCAGCACCCGGGCCTCGGTCGGCGCCACGCGCTCCACGCGCTCCAGAACCTGACCGATCCCTCGGGAGGCGCCGACGATCCGGTAGCGGCTCTCCACCTGATCGCGGAGATCCGCCACGCTCTCGGTGAGGCCCTTGAGCTCGAGCGCACGCCGGAGCGTCACCAGCAGTCGATCCGTGTCCAGGGGCTTCTCGAGGAAGTCGTAGGCGCCGTTCCGCGTGGCCTGCACGGCGGTGTCGATGGTCCCGTGCCCCGAGATCATCACGACGACGGCTCGCGGATCCTCGTCCCGGATCCGGGAGAGCGCTTCGAGCCCGTCCATGCCGGGCATCTTCACGTCGAGGAACGTCACGTCGGGCCGGAAGCTCCGCACCGCGTCGATGCCGTCGGGGGCATCCTCGCAGGCACGAACCTCGTGTCCCTCGTACTCGAAGACCTGGACGAGGGCATCGCGGATGCCCCGTTCGTCGTCTACTACGAGCAGCTTCGCCATGACGCGTCAGCTCCCGGAGAGCCGGACGCCGGAGACCACCGTGTAGCGGGGGCCGTCCCGGGAAACCCGGCTGCTCATGAGGTCGATGGTGTGGACTTTGATCTCACCCTTGAAGCTCATTTCGCCCACCATGTCGTCCAGGCCGCGGAATGCGCCCGCACCGCCACGCTCGTCGGCACGCCCCAAAGTGACGTGTGGGTGGAACGCTCGCGTCTCGGACTCGAATCCCAGGTCGCCCAACGACCATTCCAGATCC
>CAYGKI010000082.1:1913-10835 GCA_964350235.1 uncultured Gemmatimonadaceae bacterium
CGGGTTGGCACCCACCCCGAGCCAGATCACCCGCGGACGACGCACGGTGGGAAACGCGCCGAAGCCCCCAAGCTCCGTCGTGAAGGGCCGATTGGCCTCTGCCGCTTTGGCCATGGCGTCCTCGATGCGCGGCACGTCGTCCTTCCTGACCTGCCCGAGGAACTTGAGCGTGATGTGGTAGTGATCCGGGTCGACCCAGCGCACGGGCATCTCGGTCTCCCGTAGGGTCCGGGCCGCCCGATGGATGCGGGTCCTTTCCTTCTTCGGCAGGTTCAGGGCGATGAAGAGCCGCATGATCTCTCGGTTCGAGGCACATTCGCTGCGCCCGTGATACCGGCGTTCGCCCCGGAAGTTCGCTCCGGATCCGACGTCGCTTCAACACCCCGACCGTCCGAGCCTGCGAGGCCGGTACTGAAGCGCCTCCGCGACGTGCTCTTCCTCCACGCCGCCGCTCCCGTCGAGATCGGCGATGGTGCGGGCGAGTCGCAGCACCCTGTGGTACCCTCTGGCCGACAGGCCCAAGCGCCCCATGGCGGTGCTCAGGAGTCGCTCCACCCGGGGGCCGCCCCGGCAGAACCTCCGCACCTCTGCGGGTCCCATCTCCCCGTTGACGCCCACCCCCGGGACGCGCACGAGCCGGCGCCGCTGGACCTCCCGGGCGCCGGCCACCCGGGCGCGCACCGCGGCGGAGGACTCACCCTGCTCGCTTCCCCGCAGGGATGCCGCGTCCACGGCGGGGACGTGCACGTGGAGGTCGATGCGATCCAGCAGAGGTCCGCTGACCCGAGCCTGGTACCGGGCAACCAGGCCGGGATCACACAGGCATCGATCCGACCCGTCTCCCAGGTAGCCGCACGGACACGGGTTCATGGCGGCGACCAGCAGGAACCGTGCGGGAAGGGACATTCCTCCAGCGGCTCGGGCGAGGCGCACCCGGCCCTCCTCCAGCGGTTGGCGTAGAATCTCCAGGGCGCTCCGCCGGAACTCGGGAAGCTCGTCGAGGAAAAGCACACCCCGGTGCGCCAACGAGATCTCTCCGGGACGCAGGGGCGCGCCTCCGCCCACCAGCCCGGCGTCGCTCACGGAGTGATGCGGCGCTCTGAACGGCGGATGTCCCACCAGCGGGTACTCGGGCGACAGCAGGCCCGCCACGGAGTGCACCCTCGTACAGGCCAGCGCGTCGTCCAGCGACAGATGCGGTAGGATCCCCGGGAGCCTGAGGGCCAACATGGTCTTCCCCGACCCGGGCGGTCCGGTCATGAGCAGGTTGTGACTCCCCGCCGCGGCGATCTCCATGGCTCTCCTTGCCGCGGCCTGTCCGCGGACGTCGCGAAGGTCGGGGAGCGAGGCGCAGGGACGGATCAGGCCCTTGGGATCCATCCGCACCGAAGGAAGCACCGATTCCCCGCGGAGGTGGGCCACCACCGAAGTCAGGTCGGGCGCCGCCACGACGCGGAGGCCCTCCACCAGAGCGCCCTCGGCTCCGTTCCCCTGGGCGACGACGAGGGTCCGCGCGCGGCCACTGGCGTGCAGCTCCGCCGCCACCGGGAGCACTCCGGGGACGGTCCGGATCGCTCCGTCCAGGCCCAGCTCACCCAGGAAAGCCACCCCCTCCAGGGTACCGGCCTCCAGCACGCCGGCCGCGGCCAGAAGGCCCACGGCCACCGGAAGATCGAAGCCGGTGCCCTCCTTCCTCAGGTCTCCCGGGGCCAGATTCACCGTGATGCGTCTGTTGGGCAGGGCGAAGCCGGAGTTCCTGAGCGCCGTGGCCACCCGCTCCCGGCTCTCGCGCACCGCGCCGTGAGGCAATCCGACGACGGTGAACGCGGGGAGCCCGGAGGCCAGGTTGACCTCCACACGCACGGCGACGGGATCCACGCCGTGCACGGTTCCGGTGTCGACTTGAGCGAGCATGCTCCAGGATGAATCCGCCCGCGGGGCCGTCGAATGGCGGTATGGGCCGGGCCAGGGAGCCGGGAGCAACTTGTGCCCCGCCTGCACGATCCGTACGATGGACCCCGCCCGGCAGGTCGGCTGCTCCTCTGCCCACGCGCGGCCCCCTCGCACGGCCATGGCTCCCCTGCAACACGGAGTGCGCGGATGAAGGTCGCCGTTCTGAAGGAGACGCGGACCGGAGAGCGCAGGGTGGCGCTCGTTCCCCAGGGGGTCCAGGAGCTGGTCAAGGCAGGGTTCTCGGTCACCGTCGAGTCGGGCGCGGGAGATTCCGCCGGTGTCACGGACGCCGATTACGCCGATGCGGGCGCTCTGGTGGCGCCTTCGGCGGCCCAGGCTCTGGAAGGAGCCCGGGTGGTGGTCCGGGTGAATCCTCCCTCCACGGACGCGCCCGACGAGACCGCGCCCCTCCCGAGAGACGTCATCCTCGTCTCGTTCCTGAGCCCCCTCACCCGCGCCGACGTGGTCCACCGTCTGGTGGAGCGCCACGTCACCGGCATCTCCATGGAGATGGTCCCACGGATCACCCGCGCTCAGTCCATGGACGCCCTGTCGTCGCAAGCCACGGCTGCGGGATACAAGGCAGTCCTCCTGGCGGCGGGCGCCCTGCCCCGGTTCCTGCCCATGTTCACCACGGCCGCGGGCACCATACGGCCCGGCAAGGTCCTCGTCCTAGGGGCGGGTGTAGCCGGCCTCCAGGCCATCGCCACGGCCAGGCGCCTGGGGGCTGTGGTGGAAGCCTTCGACGTCCGCCCCGCCGTGAAGGAGCAGGTGGAGAGCCTGGGCGCACGGTTCCTGGAAGCGGAGGAGGAGGTGACGGCCGAAGGTGAGGGCGGGTACGCCAAGGCGCTCTCCGAAGAGCAGCACGAGAAGGAGCTCGCGCTCATCGCCGGAGCGGTTCCGGATGCCGACATCATCATCACCACGGCGCAGATTCCCGGTCGAGAGGCGCCCATCCTCCTCACGGAGGAGATGGTGAAGACCATGAAGCCAGGGTCCGTGATCGTGGACCTGGCTTCCGAGTCCGGAGGCAACTGCGTCCTCACCCGAAACGACGAGACGGTGACGGCCCACGGCGTGTCGATCATGGGCCCGGCCAATCTGCCGGCACAGATCCCCGTCCACGCCAGCCAGATGTACTCCAAGAACGTGGTGACCCTGATCAAGGAGATGGTGAGCGACGACGGCCTCCTCGAGCTCGACTTCGAGAACGACGTCATCGGACCGGCCACCGTGACCCACGCCGGCCAGATCCGGAACGAGCGTGTGAAGAGCCAGCTGGCCTCTGCCTGAGGGCTCCAGGCGATAAGCGTCCTCGAGGACGAGGGCACACAAGGACGTCCCACATCAGGAAGGAGCTGCGCATGGGTGAGCTGATGATCGGTCTCTACGTCTTCGTCCTGGCGACCCTCGCCGGCCGCGAGGTCATCACCAAGGTGCCCCCCACGCTCCACACGCCGCTCATGTCCGGGGCCAACGCCATCTCGGGCATCGCCATCGTCGGCGCCATCGTCGTCGCCGCGTCCGCGGAAGGCACGGTGAGGACCGTCCTCGGGATCGCGGCCATCGCCATGGCGACCATCAACGTGGTGGGTGGATTCCTGGTGACGGATCGCATGCTCGGCATGTTCCGGAAGAGGTGAGCCCATGGATACGCACATCCTGGTCGAGGTCGTCTACCTCCTGTCGGCCACACTCTTCGTCGTCGGGCTCAAGCGCCTCCAATCCCCGGCGACGGCCCGGGGCGGAAACGCGCTGGCCGCCGCCGCCATGTTCCTGGCCATCGTCGCCACCATCGTCGACACGCAGATCCTCTCGTGGTCCGGGATTCTCATCGGGGTGGCCATCGGCGGCGTGGTGGGTGGCGTCGCCGCGCGCACGGTCCAGATGACCTCCATGCCGCAGCTGGTGGGCATCCTCAACGGCTCGGGCGGTGGCGCCTCGGCGCTGGTGGCCGTCGCCGAGTTCATGGGGAATCCGTTCGTGGGCGTGGGCACCACCGGAGTGACCATCCTGCTGGGCACGCTCATCGGTGGGGTGACCCTCACCGGGTCACTGGTGGCCTTCGCCAAGCTCCAGGAGCTCATGACGGGGAACCCCATCACGTTCCCCGGCCAGAACGTCGTGAACGCGCTCCTTACCGTGGGCGTGCTCATCCTGGGTTGGATGATCCTGGCGGGGGGCTCGGGCCAGGATCCGCTGGTGCTGTTCTACGCCTTCTGCGCGCTGGCGGCGATTTTGGGCGTGCTCCTGGTGATCCCCATCGGCGGCGCCGACATGCCGGTGGTGATCTCCCTGCTGAACTCCTACTCGGGGCTGGCGGCCAGCGCAGCCGGCTTCGTCATCGGAAACATGGTGCTGATCATCTCGGGCGCGCTGGTGGGCGCCTCGGGCCTGATCCTCACCCAGCTCATGTGCAAGGGCATGAACCGGTCCCTGGCCAATGTCGCGTTCGGTGGCTTCGGCGGGGCGGCGAGCGTGGACAGGTCGGAGATCGGGAAGCGTCCGGTGAAGCGCGCCGACGCGGAGATGGTGGCCGCCGAGCTGGGATACGTGAACTCGGTGGTGGTGGTGCCCGGTTACGGCCTGGCGGTGGCTCAGGCCCAGCACGAGCTCAGGAAGGTGGGTGATCTCCTGACGGAGCGTGGCGTGGACGTGAAGTATGCCATCCATCCCGTTGCCGGCCGCATGCCCGGGCACATGAACGTGCTCCTCGCCGAAGCCGACGTCAGCTACGACCGGCTCTTCGACCTGGACGAGATCAACGAGGACTTCGGTACCACCGACGCCGTGCTCATCGTCGGCGCCAACGACGTGGTGAACCCGGCGGCGCGGGATCCGCAGTCCATCATCGCCGGAATGCCCATCTTGGACGTGGATCGCGCACGGCGGGTCATCGTCATGAAGCGGAGCCTCTCGCCGGGCTTCGCGGGCATCGACAACGACCTCTTCTACATGGACAACACCCTGATGTTCTTCGGCGACGCCAAGAGCTCCATGGCCGACCTGGTGCGGGAGGTCCGGGAGCTGGGCTGACGCCGGTGGCCAGGGGCCTCAGCACGCCCCTGGCTTCGGCTCCACCCCGGGGCTGTTCCCTGATTCAGCCCCGGGCAGCCGCTTCCTCGAGGAGCGCCCACGCGCGGGCGACGTGCTCCGGTCGTGTCCGGACGTTGCCCACGGAGAGGCGGAGCGCCACCCGCCCCTCGAGCGCGGTATGCGTCAGGAAGATCTCGCCGGTGTCGTTCACCCGCTCCAGGATTCGATGGTTCAGGGCGTCCACTTCGTCCGGATCCCATCCTTCGGGCGCCCGGCGAAAGGCGACGGTGGCCAGCGGCACCGGCGCCATGAGCTCCCACCCGGTCGCGGCGTCGACCTGGGCGGCGAACGAGCGGGCCATGTCGACGTGGGCCCGGAGCCGGGCCACGATCCCTTCCCTCCCGAACCACCGCATGACGAACCAGAGCTTCAGCGCCCTGAACCGCCTCCCGAGCGCCACCCCGTAGTCCATGAGGTTCCGCACCTCGTCCACGTTCTTCGATCGGAGGTACTCGGGGACGATGCTGAAGGCACGGACCAGGTCTTCCGGGCGGCGGCAGTAGAGGAGCGAGCAGTCCACCGGGGTGAAGAGCCACTTGTGCGGATTCACCACCACCGAGTCTGCGCGCTCCCACCCCTGGAACAGCGGGCGGAGCTCCGGGACGATGGCGGCGGGACCTCCGTACGCGGCGTCCACGTGCAGCCACATCCCGTGCTCCTCGGCGATCTCGGCGATGGGCTCCACAGGATCGACGGAAGAGGTGGACGTGGTGCCCGTCGTGGCCACCACGGCCACTGGGCGCACGCCCGCGTCCAGGTCCGATCGCACGGCTTCCCGAAGTCGGTCCGGGTCCATGTGGTACTGGGCGTCCGCGGGGACGGCCCGGTAGCCTTCGCGACCGAACCCCAGGGTGATCACCGCCTTCTCCACCGACGAGTGGGCGTGCTCGGAGGCGTAGATCCGACCCCGGGCAGCGCCGAACAGTCCCCGGGACCTGGCCTCGGGGTACGCGACCTCGCGCGCCGCGGCCAAGGCATGCAGCGTCGACGATGAAGCGGTGTCGTTGATGACCCCGTCGAATCCCTCGGGAAGCCCGAGCCATTGCCTCAGCCAGTCCGCCACGACCTCCTCGAGCTCGGTGGCGGCGGGAGAGCTCCGCCAGACCATGGCGTTCACGTTGAGCGCGGCGGCGATCATCTCCCCGAGAATGCCGGGCCCGGAGCCGGTGATGGAGAAGTAGCCGAAGAACCCGGGGTGATTCCAGTGGGTGATGCCCGGAAGGATGATGTCGCGGAAATCGCCGAGGACCCGGTCCATGGATTCCCCTTCGTCGGGGCCGGACACGGGCAGAGCAGCCCGCACGGCTCCGGGCTCCACCCGCGACAGCACGGGGAGCTCCCCCACCGAGGCGACGTAGTCCGCCATCCATTCGGCGACTTCCCCGGCGAGGCGTCGGAGCTCTTCCGGGGGCAGGTCGCCCTGATGGACGCCCTCCTGGCCCGACATGACTCGAGTCAGACCCGAACCTCCGCGGAGCGTGCGTGCGCGACGATCTCGTCCAGCTCCCGAGACATGGTCGCCAGCTGATCCAGGACCTCGCCGGCGAGTTCCGTAGGCTCCGAGGCCGCGGTCCCCTCCCCTTCGAAGAACTGGAAGAAGAGCGCGTCCGTGTGACCCACGCTGGCGTGGGTCACACCCCGGTCGATCCCGCGGTTCAGACGCAGGATCTCACGGAGGGAGAGCGGGAGCCGTCCTCCCAGCGGAGGATCCCTGTAGAGATCCCGGATCACGAGCTCTCGCAGGAGCTGGAACTCCTCGATGACCTCGCCCGCGGCCAGCCCGCGCCGCGCGGCCACGGATCCGAACAGCTCGGAGCTCTTCACCCAGAGGGGCTCCACGGTCTCCCGATAGGGGCCCAGCATCCAGGGGAGGAACCGCACCAGATGCTGTGTGAACGCATCGAGCACCACGTCGAACTGCTCCGAGGGTCCGGGCCCGTCGTCACTTATGGCCAGGCTCCATCGCCGGGCCAGCTCGTCCAGGCGCGCCCCCAACCACTCGGCCAGCTCGCCAGGAGCGAGAGGTCGCGTGTGCCGGCGTCCGCGGGATGTCTCGATGGAAGGCTCTGGAGTCCTGAAGGAATAGGGCATGCTCACGTCGCTCCGGCCGAACCCGGTGAGGTCTCGAGCGCCTCACGGCCAAAGGAATCTGGGTCCACGAAGATGACCACGATGCATCAAACGGGCCAGCCGATCCATACGAATTCGCGACGTTTGGACCGACGCGCGCGCCGGAGATCCCCATACGCGGCGGCGGCGATCACTCGGACCAGATCCGGAGGCGGATGCGCGCCGTGGTCCCCTCACCCGGCCGGCTCTCCACCTCGATGTCGGCGCCCCAGCTCGAGACGAGACGCCGCACGATGGCGAGGCCCAGCCCGGCACCGGTGGACCGGGTGCTGAACTGGGGCTCGAAGATCCGTGGGAGCACGTCCTCTGGAATGCCGGAGCCCTCGTCGGCGACCTCGAGGATCACGGCATCGCCCTCCCGCCTGGCCCGTACCTCCACGCCGTCGCCCTGTCCGCTGGCCAGCCGGGCGTTCTCCAGCAGGTTCACCAGAACCTCCTTCAGCTCGGGGGTTCTGGACACCACCAGGGGAAGGTCGGCGGCGACCTCGTGGGTGAAGTGGACGGCCGCCACGGAGCTTCCGTAGAGCGCCATCACGTCCCCCACCACGGCGTCCAGGGAGACGGGTGCGAGAGGCACCCCGGCTTCCGCGGGTGCCCCGAAGCGCGAGAAGCTCTGCGCGATGGTCGCCAGCCGGTCGATCTCGCGGAGCATGGCGTCCGCGTTCCTGAGCAGGATCTCTCCGAAGTCGTCCCGCTCGTCTTCCCACGCCCGACGTACGTGCTGGATGCTCAGCTTGATGGGTGTGAGCGGGTTCTTCACCTCGTGGGCCACCTGTCGCGCCATCTCGCCCCACGCCAGGACCCGCTCGGCACGGAGCTCGTCCGTGACGTCGTCCATGGCCACCACCGCGCCACGCCGGGCGCCCGGCTTGCCCAACCGACGTGCCCGCACCCGGACCCTTCGATCCCCCGCAAGCAGCTCGTGATCGGCACGGTCGGCGCCGCCCTCCAGGTACGTGCTCAGCCAGCTTCCCAGGTCGTCGGAGAGGGGTCCGTCGCTGGCGATGGGGGCACCCGGCTCCACCGCGGATCCCAGCAGCTCCCGGGCCCGGGGATTGACCAACGTCACCCGTCCGGTGGCATCGACCGCCAGCATGCCCACCGCCGCCTCGTCCATGATGAGCTGGGTACGGCGGGATGTGCGGATCAGCGCACGTCGGGCTTGCCTCACTCTCGCCACCATGCGGTTGAACGCCCGGAAGACCGCACCGAACTCGTCGGCACGGTCCTCCGGCAACCGGAGCTCGAGGTTCCCCGATCCCACGCGCTCCGACGCGACCTGGAGGGCCTGGATGGGTCGGGTGAGCGCCCGTCCCGCGAGAAGGGCCAAGCCCAGGGACAGTCCGGCGCCGAGCACCACGAAGAAGCCCAGCAGCTCGATGAGATCCGAGGCCTGAATGGCGGCGGTTCCCGCCTGGAGCGGCACCTGTGCGGCCAGAACGTCGCCGTCCGGGAGCCTCCGGTAGGCGGTGACGTACGCCCAACGGCCCAGCTCCGTCGACGTGAACCGCTTCTGTCCCTCCAGCCCCGCAAGCTGCTGGCGGACCGGGTAGGGCGTCCACGCGGCGTAGAGGCCCAGCTCCACCAACTCCTCCACCGACCCTTCCACCAGCTCCCCGTCCCTGTAGACCACCAGATCCGACTCCACCTGACGGGCCAGCCGATCCATCCCACCGGCCAGCGTCCGGTACCATATGGCGGCATCGTCCACGACGCGCTCGGAGATCACCTCGGCCGACCGGT
>CAYGKI010000083.1:0-1916 GCA_964350235.1 uncultured Gemmatimonadaceae bacterium
GGAGCACCTGTATGTCGGCACGTTGGGCAGAATAGGATCTTCGTCCAGGTAGTATCGGATGATGTCGGGAACGTACGTGTAGACCACCTTGTCGTCCGCCACGCCCGTCCCCGGCGCGTTGGCCACGGCCACGTTCCCCGCCCGCCAGGCTCGCATCAACCCCGCCACCCCCAGGAGCGACGAGGGCTCGAACACCTCCGGGTCCAGATACTCTGCGTTCACCCGTGAGTAGATGACGTCGACCCGGGCAAGGCCCTCGATGGTGCGCATGTAGCAGCAGTCGTCCTGCCCGACCACGAGGTCCGGGCCCTCCACGAGCTCGACGCCCATCTTCTGCGCCAGGTAGGCGTGCTCGAAGTAGGCGGAGTTGTAGATCCCCGGAGTCAGCACCACGACCTCGGGATCGTCACCGGGCCTCGGTGAGAGCGAAACCAGCATGTCGAAGAGCTCCGACGGATAGTCCACGACGGGCTGGATGTTCTGCGCCTCGAACAGCTCCGGGAGAACGTGCTTGGTCACGATGCGGTTCTCGAGCATGTAGGACACCCCGGACGGCACACGGAGGTTGTCCTCCAGCACGTAGACGGTGCCGTCCCCGTCACGCACCAGGTCGCTCCCGCAGATGTGCGCCCATACGCCGTAGGCCGGGTCGGCGCCCTCGCAGGGCCTCAGGTAGCTCTTCGAGCTGCGCACCAGATCCTGGGGCACCTTGCCGTCCCTGAGGATCTTCTGGTGGTGGTAGAGATCGTCGATGAACAGGTTCAGGGCTTCAAGTCGCTGCACGAGTCCGCGCTCGATTCCCTTCCACTCGGACACGGGGATGGGCCTGGGCACGATGTCGAAGGGCCAGGCACGGTCGATGTTCTGCCCCTCCGAATAGACCGTGAAGGTGATCCCCATCTCGCGGATGAGCTTCTCGGCGGCATCCTGCCGCGCGCGCAGCCCCTCGGGTCCGAGGGCCTTCATCCTGGACACGATCCCTTGCGCCCCTTCCCGATGGCCGGAGCCGCAAATCACTTCATCGAAGCCAGGCACCGGACCGTAGCCCGTCCAGATACCGTCCCCCGCCGGACCGCCTCGCGCTGAATCGTTCACAGACCCCACGACGTCCGTCGCCTCCATGGATCGAGTTGATGCCGCCAGGGTCAGCCCCGGCTCCGAGAACCGCCGCTTGAACATGTCGTCGCAACGCCCGTCGCGCGAACCAGGCCGATTCCACACCTTGATGCCCATCGACCTCCAGCCTCTCGCAAACCCGGAAACCCGATCATGGCCCGCACGCCCACGTGAACCCTGACCTCCCCGTCGGACTGATCCTCGGCGTGCTCGTGGCCTACTCCGGTGGCCTCATGCTGCTCGGCCTCCTGGTCTCCAGGAGGGTGACCGAGAGCGGCACCTTCTTCGTGGCCGACCGCAAGCTCGGCCCGGGCCTGGTGTTCAGCACGTTCCTCGCCGCCAACATCGGGGCGGGCTCCATCATCGGAGCTTCGGGCCTGGGATACCGCATCGGCCTCTCGGCATGGTGGTGGGTGGGATCGGCGGGCATCGGGTCGCTGCTCCTGGCCTTCTGGCTCGGTCCCAGAGTCTGGCGCGTGGCTCGAGAACGGGGTCTGTACACCGCGGGAGACTACCTGGAGCATCGGTACGGGAGTCCGGTCCGCGCTGCGGTGGCGCTTCTCTTGTGGGCGCTCACGCTGGTCATCCTGGCCGCTCAGCTCATCGCCATGTCCCAGATCCTGGAATGGGTCCTGGGGACGCCACGCTGGACGGGTGCGGTGGTCGGCGGGTTGGTCATGACGGTGTACTTCTCCGCCGGCGGCCTGTTCACCTCGGCCTGGGTGAACCTCGTGCAGCTCGTGGTCCTCCTGGGTGGCTTCGCCGTCGCCGTGCCCCTGGCCCTCACCCGGGCCGGGGGG
>CAYGKI010000083.1:1926-10825 GCA_964350235.1 uncultured Gemmatimonadaceae bacterium
GCCCGCCCACCCCGGGCTATCTGGACTTCTGGGCGGCGTCGGGCGTGATCCTGGTGGCGCTCATCGTGCCGGCATTCATCGTGTCACCAGGGCTGATTCAGAAAGCCTACGGCGCCCGCTCCGCCGGCGCGCTCCGGGCGGGCGTGGCTTTGCAGGGGCTGGTCCTCATGGCTTTCGCGTTCGCCCCGCCGCTGCTGGGCATGATCGCCCACGTCTATGCGCCCGGCCTCCAGCAGCCCGAGCTCGCGGTCCCCACCGTCCTGACCCTGGGTCTGCCCGCCGCCCTGGGCGCCGTGGCCCTGGCGGCGGTCTTCTCCGCCGAGGTGAGCTCGGCGGACGCCATCCTGTTCATGCTGTCCACGTCCCTCTCCAAGGACATCTACAAGCGCTACCTCGTGCCGGAGGCGACGGACGCGCAGGTCCTCCAGGTCGCGCGTGTGGCGGCCGCGGCCGGGGGTGCCATCGGCGTGCTCCTCGCGGTGGTCATCCCTTCCGTCATCGCATCACTCACCGCGTTCTACGCGGTTCTCAGCGTAAGCCTCTTCATACCCGTGGCCGCCGGCCTGCACACGCGCCAGGCGGGCGTCCCGGAGGCCCTGGCCGCCATGGCGGCCGGGGTGGCCGTCCTCTTCGCGGCCCGGCTCGGGGAGCTTGCGACACGCCATCCCCTGCTGGACCCCACGCTCCTGGGAATCATGGCCTCGGGCGCCGCATTCTTCCTTGTGTGGGCCGCCCGCGCTTCCTACCGTTCACGTCCCCATCATCATCCCTGACCAAAGCCTCGAAATCATGCCCATCGCGACACCCGCTCAATTCCGCGACATGCTCGACTCGGCCCAGGAGGCCGGCTACGCCTACCCGGCCATCAACTGCACCTCCATCATCACGCTGAACGCCGCGATGAAGGGCTTCGCCGAGTCCCGGTCCGACGGGATCATCCAGTTCTCCACCGGCGCGGGCCAGTTCGCTTCGGGCCTGACCGGCAAGAACGCGGCCTACGGGTGCATCATCCTGGCCGAGGCGGCGCATCGGCTGGCCGAGCAGTACGACGTGCTCATCGCGCTGAACACGGACCACTGCCCGCCCGATCAGGCGGAGACGTTCCTCAAGCCCCTCATCGCGGCGACGGCGGAGCGACGTGGGCGGGGCGAGAACAACCTCTTCCAGAACCACATGCTCGACGCATCGAACCTGCCTCTGGAGGAGAACATCGCGCTCTCCAAGGAATATCTGGCGCTGTGCGCCGAGAACGAGATCGTCCTCGAAGTCGAGGCCGGCGTCGTGGGCGGCGAGGAGGACGGCGCGTCGGGGAGCGAGGACACGCCCGAGGACAAGCTGTACACCACGCCCCAGGACATGCTCGAGGTCTTCGAGGCGCTGAACGGCATCGGTCGCTTCACCTTCGCGGCCACCTTCGGGAACGTGCACGGCCACTACAAGCCCGGGGCCGTCAAGCTCAAGCCCGAGATCCTGAAGCAGGGGCAGGCGGCCGTGGCGGAGAAGCACGGCGCCGGCGCCGAGATGGACCTGGTCTTCCACGGCGGGAGCGGGAGCCTGCTCTCCGAGATCCGCGAGACCCTCGACTACGGTGTGGTGAAGATGAACGTGGACACGGACACGCAATACGCGTTCACCCGCCCCATCGTCGACCATTTCTTCAAGAACTACGACGCCGTCCTGAAGATCGACGGCGAGGTGGGGAACAAGAAGCTCTACGACCCGCGCTCCTACCTGAAGAAGGCCGAGGAGAGCATGTCTCAGCGGGTCCGTGTGGCCTGTGGCGATCTCCTCAGCGAAGGACGTACGCTCCTGGGCTGAAGGTCACGCCCCGGGCCTCGCCCCTCGGGGACGGCCCGGCAGCCATCGGGGAGGGTCGACCGCGCTCGGCCCTCCCCGATGTCATGGGTGCCGCGGGACCGAGGGTCAGGATCCGAAGAATCGGCCTTTCAGCCCACGGGCCAGGCCGCCCAACAGGTCGTCGGCGACGCTTCCATCGCCACGCCCCAGCGCCCCCATCACCAGCGGAGCAACCATGGCCATGAGGTCGCGGGCCTGGTTCGAAGCGAGCCCCGACGCGCGGCTCACGCCCTCCTCCACCTGTGCCCGCCGGTCTCCCAACACGTGCCGCAGGATCGCGCTTCCGTCGGCGGTCTCTCCCGACGAGAAGAGGGACGACACCTGGTCGAGCACGCTGCCGTCGTGGTCGCGGGCCACGGCACGGTCCAGCCCCTGACGCCCTTCCTCGGTGCCGGCGTTCCGGGCCATGGCGGAGAAGAGGAGTGGCACGACCGCGCTGAGCGCCTTGCCCGTGGCATCCCGATCGGCACCGATTCGGTTGCTCAACTGCTCCACATCACCACCGCTCAGGCGGGACATCAACAGCTCTGTCAGCGACGACATCGTCTCTCCTCGCGCCCCTTCCGGACGCAGCATTGCGTTGCACGGGTTGCCAGGGCATGGACCATGGCCGTGTGTTAAGATGCAGATAGCGGGGGCATGGCACATGTCCCCCAAGGGCCGGCTGGGCCCTCACGATCCCACACCAGGCGGGAGGAGGCAACAACATGGGCATCTTCGACTTCGTCCGAGCGGCCGGAGAGAAGCTCTCCGGAGCCGAGGGGAAGGCGGAAGCCGAACGCGAGGAGGCTTTCCAGGAACGCCGGAAAGGGAATGAGCTCATGCAGTACGTCATCGCCATGGGCTTTTCCGTCGAAGGATTCCGGATTGACTACGACGACGGCACGGCGACGGTGAAAGGAACCGTCCCGGATCAGAGCACCCGCGAGCGCATCGTTCTGGCCGTGGGCAATACCCAGGGCGTAGCCCGTGTGGACGACCGTATGGAGGTGTCCGCGCCGGCGCCGGAGGCGGTCATGTACACCGTGAAGTCCGCGGACTCCCGCTCCAAGATCGCCAAGGAGCACTACGGCGATGCCTCCAAGTATCCGGTGATCTTCGAGGCGAATCAGCCCCTCCTGAAGGATCCGAACAAGATCTATCCCGGCCAGGTCCTCCGAATCCCTCCAATGGACGACTGATCGTCCCACACGCTCAGAAGGAGTACTCCATGTCCGTAGCAAAGCACATCGAGATCACCGCCGATTCCACCAAGAGCTTCAAGGATGCAATTCAGCAGGGCATCACCCGCGCCGGGAAGACCGTAAAGGGCATCCGGTCCGCCTGGATCAAGGACCAGATGGTCCTGGTGGAGGACGATGAGGTCACCACGTACCGCGTGAACATGAAGGTCACGTTCGTCCTGGACGACTGACCGTACGTCGGCGGATCCCCCAGCACGTCGCTGGGACTTGAGCCGAGAGGGGCGTCACCGACGGTGGCGCCCCTTTTTTACGTGGCGTACTCCACAACCAGGACCCGGTTGTCCACGTCTTTTCCACACGAGACTGCGTTCCCCAAGACGTTGGCCATAAGCAGCTTGAGGCGATCCTATTCGAGCAGCTTCTCTAGGGGAGCCCGTCGATGAGACGGACGATCCGCTCCCGCTCCTCGGCATCGGGAAGCCGCCCCACGCCCGCACCAAGGTTGTCCACCATGTGCACCGGATCGCTGGTGCCGGGGCACACGACGGTCACGGCCGGATGGGAGAGGACGAACTTGAGCATGAGCTGCGCCCAGCTATGCGCTTCGAAGGACGCGGCCCAGTCGGGGAGCGGACGGTTGCCGATCCGCGCCCACATCCTGCCCCGTCCGAAGGGCATGTAGGCCAGCACGCCGATACCCCGGTCCCGGGCCAGGGGCAAGATGGTCTCTTCGGCCCTCCGCTGGTCCACGGCGTAGTCGACGCCCACGAAGTCGATGGACGCTTCGGCCATCACCCGGGCCAGCCCGTCGTACTGGTCGACGGCGGTGGCGGTGACGCCCACATATCGGACATACCCCAAGGCCTTGAGTTCATGGAGGAGTGGCAGCTGCGCGACAGGATCTCCCATGTTGTGGACCTGCATGAGATCGATCTGCCGACGGCGCAGCCTGAGGAAGGAGCGGCGGATCTGATAGCGCGTCTGGGCCAGGTCGGCGCGCGCTTCGACGCCACCCGCCACCCGGGCGGTGTTGACCTTCGTGGCCCACCAGATCTCGTCGGCGAGACCGGCCTCCTGGGCAACCTGGCCGGCGACCTGCTCGCTGGCGCCGTACGCGTAGGCGGTGTCGAACACGCGTCCTCCGCCGCCCACCAGCGCCGTGAGGACTGCTCGCACCGTCTCGTAACGCTCGGAACGCGACTCCTCGAGGGCCAGGGTACTGAAGGTGTCCGCGCTCCCCAGCCCGACCACGGGAAGCATCTCACCGGTGCCGGGAATCTCCCGCCGGAGAAGCGGCGGCGGGCTGCTCTCTCGCAAGCGTTCCAGGAGGCCGGCATCCGCGCCCACGGCCAGTCCGGCCGCGGCGCGGAGCCAGTCCCGCCTGGAGATCAAGAGCCTTCTTCCTCCATGATCCGCCGGACGTCGGGCTCGAGCGCCCGCATTCCCGCGCTGCGACCGAGCGCCAACGCGTCCTCCTGAGTAGCGCCGTCCAGCCAGAAGGCCTTCAACGCCAACATCGCACCCACGCGGTTGCTGCTGGCGCAGTAGAGCAGCGTCTCCTCGCCTCCGGCCTGCTCCAGGGCCGCAGCCAGGACTTCCACGTTCTCCCGGGTCAGATCGGCCGGGCTCGCCACCGGGATCCGCAGGAAGCTCCCTCCTGCTCCGGGGATCCCGGCCTCTTCCCATCCCGCTCCGGGCTCGCTCGCAAGCTGGAGGCTGATGAAGCGCTCGTATCCCAGGCTCTGGAGCTCGGCCACCTGGGCCGCCGTGGGTTGGGCGGCGGTGACGAGTCCGGGCATGGGCGCGGCGACGTTCTCCAGGCCGAGGGCGGCGGCCTCGCCTTCGGGAGTCCCGTCCCCTCCCCCACCACACGCCGTGGTCAGCACCAAGGCCAGGGCCAGGGCCGTCGTCGCCGCCGAGTTGAGATACTGGAATTGCCTACGCACGGTCATGAAGCCTCCTGAAGCAGTCTCCTCGCTGGGAACCCGGACATGGACGCACCTCGTCGGAAAGGGTCCCGGCCACGTCCTGAACGTACGCATCCGGCCGCGGGGAACAACAATGCCGGTGGCTTGCCGGATCCGTACGACCACGGCATCGTCCGGCATCTCTCCACCCCTTCTCCAGGAGCGCATGGGCATGCCGGACGCACCTCGACCGGCCTTCGAGCGGGATCCGCGTCTTCGTCGACTGGAGACGGAAGTGCTGGCGGCCGGAGAGGACGACGGCACGACCTGGGTGGTCCTGGCGGACACCATCCTCTATCCCGAGGGAGGAGGTCAGCCGGCCGACTGGGGAACGGTGGGCGGGATCCGTGTGGAGGACGTGCGGAAGAATGCCGGGGTCATCCGACACCTGCTGGCGGGTCCCCCGCCGGAGGGCCGGGTGTTGGTCGAGCTGGATTGGGACCGCCGGTTCGATCACATGCAGCAGCACACGGCACAACACCTGATCACCGCGGTGGCGGAAGACCGTTTCGGCTGGTCCACCACGTCGTTCCATTTCGGTCCTTGGACAGCGGATGTAGAGCTGGACGCGCCGGAGCTCGACCCTGGGGATCTCGATGCGTGGGAGGAAGCGGTGGCCGTCGCGATCCGCAGCGCGAGACCCGTCACCGCCCGCTGGGTCACCCCCGAGGCCTATCGCTCGCTCACGGTCCGTTCCCGTGGGCTTCCCGAGGGCCACCTGGGTGACGTGCGTCTGGTGGAGATCCATGGGGTGGACCTCAATACCTGCGGCGGGACCCACTGCGCTTCCACCGCCGAGTTGGAGGCCGTGAAGCTCCTCGGGGCCGAGCCGCTCCGGGGCGGTACCAGGGTTCACTTCGTCGCGGGGGGCCGACTCCGTCGTCTGCTCGGCGAGCATCATCGACGCGCCGGCGAGCTACGCGCCCTCCTCGGTGCCGCGGACGACGCGCTGGTGTCGGCGACGGAGCATCGCCTCCTACAGTCGAAGGAAGCCGCCCGTGAGGTTCGCGTCCTCCTCGACGAGCTCGCATCGGTCTCCGCGACCATGCTCGCCACTCAGGACGGGCCCGTGCTTCACGCGCATTGGCCCGACCGGGATCTGCGCTTCCTTCAGCAGGTGGCCCGGGCCTTGGACGCAACCGCGCCGGACCGGGTCGCGCTCCTCACCGCCGGCGAGGACACCGAAGGCTTCTTCCTGGTCTCCGCCGGGCCAGGAACCGACGTGGACGTCTCGATCCTGGGACAGGCCGTCGCCCAGTCGCTCGAAGGTCGAGGCGGCGGATCCGGGCGCGTCTTTCAGGGACGCGCCGGTGACCTCTCGGGAAGAGAGGACGCCCTGGAGTCCATCCGAAACGCCACCCCGCGCTGAGCTCCGCCGAAGGGCGGGGCGAGGACGGGTACCAGCCCGTCCTCCCGGCACTCAGGAGTCGATGGTGCAGCCGCCCGTGAAGTTCACCGCCGGATAATTGGTGGTGGCTTCCGCCTGGCGGCCCTCGTGCCTCACGCGGATGGTCAACTCGTTGCTCACCCCGCCACGTCGCGGCGAGCAGTAGGCGAGCACGTAGTAGCTGTTGGCCATGGCCTCGATGCGGTCACCCACACCCGAGAACCGGTCCAGCAACGCGGCGCTGTTGTCCGCGAACGCTGACCCCGAGCGCCCGATGCGGGACAGGAAGTCCTCGTCGATCTCCCCGCGTAGCCCGATGGAGTACACGGCGATCCCGGTCTCGTCCACCGCGGTCAGGGCCGAGGACTCGGACACACGGCTGGCCTGATCGGTCCCGTCGGTGAAGATCACCAGGGCGCCCGCCTGGGTCACCCCACCGGCCGCCCCGTCCTCCATGCGCTCCTCCACGGCCCGGATCCCGAGACGGATGGCCCCGTTCAGGTTGGTGGAGTTGTCCCGGGTGACGTTCTCGTCCAGGGCGTCGATGGCCTCCTTGATGGCCGCGCCGTCGTCGCTGAAATCCACCAGGCGCACCAGGTCCACGCCACCGTCGAACCACCAGACCCCCACGGACACCCCATCGGCTTCCAGGGCCCGGTCGACGAAAGCGCCGGCCGCGGATTTCAGGGGCTCCAGCGCCTCCGAGCCCGTGATGCTCCCACTCATGTCGAGGAGCAGCGCCACGCTGGTCTGGAAGCGCCCTGGCTTGGGCTGGAACGCCTTCTCCGACTCGAAGCCCGAGTCCGAGTCACCGTTGTCGAGGATCTCGAAGGCGTCGACCGGAAGCCCGGCCACCGGATCTCCCGTCTCCGTCGAGACCCGGAAGGTGACCAGGACCTTGGCCGGTGCCTCGGTCTGGGTGTCCAGGATCTCGATCTCGAGAGGCTGGTCCTCCGGCGAGAGGCCGTCGCCACAACCGGCGAGGATGGAGAGGGCCAGAAAAGTCGTGCCGACGCGTGCCAGGTTCACGGTGCCCCGCTGGGATGGGTGAGACGTACAGCCTTTGGCGCTGCTACCCGGAGCATCGTTGCAAGGATCCTGCCGGTCTCGGGCCGGGGAGCCGGATCCCGGGGTGGGTCCCGCGGGCCGATGACGGGCTCCGTTGCCCATCCGGGCCCCACCCGAGTAGGATCACCACGACCGCCGCGGGCATCCCCGACGCACCCGCGCGGCCCACTCCCTGGAGGTCACCCATGCGTTGGCGCCAGACCCGTCGAAGCAGCAACGTGGACGACCGCCGCGGGCGCCGCGTCTCCAGCGGAATCCAGGTCGGCGGTGGCGCCGGGATCCTGATCATCCTCGTGGTGATGCTCCTCGGCGGGGATCCCCGCCAGGTACTCCAACTCCTGGGGACGGGCGCGACCGCGGGGCCGACCACCTCCGCCCCGAGCGGTGCCTCCAACGACGAGACCGGTCAGTTCCTGGCAGCGGTACTCGGCATGACCGAAGACGTGTGGGGAGGGATCTTCGCGAGCGCGGGCGCCTCCTACCCACCGCCTGTCATGGTGCTGTTCAGCCAATCCGTGGAATCGGCTTGCGGGCTGGGCCGGGCGGCCACCGGGCCATTCTATTGCCCGCCGGACCAGCGCCTGTACCTGGACACGAGCTTCTTCGACGAGCTCGCTCGCATGGGAGGGCCCGGGGACTTCGCCCAGGCGTACGTGATCGGACACGAGGTCGGGCACCACGTCCAGAACGTGGTGGGAACGCTCGACTGGGCGAACGGGCTCCAACGCGGCGCCACGGAGCAGGACGCGAACCGGATCCAGGTTCTGGTGGAGCTCCAGGCCGACTGCTACGCGGGCGTCTGGGCGCACCACGCCAACAGACAGTTCCAGGTGCTCGAGCCGGGGGACGTGGAGGAAGGCCTGGACGCCGCCGCGGCCATCGGGGACGACCGCCTCCTCCGCCGTGCCGGGCGCGAAGTCACCCCGGAATCCTTCACACACGGAACGTCCGCCCAGCGCCAACTCTGGCTCAGGACCGGGCTCGAGACGGGCGATGTGGACCGTTGCGACACCTTCGCCGACGCGGGAGTGGCCCGCCCCCGTTGAGCCCGCGGCGATCAGATCACGAACAGTCGCACCGTTCCCGCGATCTCGGCCTCCAGCTTGCCCGTCCCGCGGCACGGAACCGGGTTCGTGCTGTGGAAGCGATTCTCCGCATGCCCGTCCAGGATGGACTCGACCACGGAGCCGCCGGACTCGCCCGGCTTGATGCGCGTCAGGACGAAGAAGACGAGAACGAGCTCGGGATCGTCCGCCCGGTCGGTGGAGAATCCCCGTCCGCAGTCCAGATACTCGGAGTTGCGGCTACCCTCGTAGAGCACCCCGGTGATGCGGAGGGCCGGTGTGATGAACGTGAGCTCGTCCGTATTGGACGCCCGGGCCGTGGGCAATCCGAGCCTCTCGTAGACAGCCGGCAGCACGGCAGCGACGCGCTCG
>CAYGKI010000084.1:0-10823 GCA_964350235.1 uncultured Gemmatimonadaceae bacterium
TCTGGTGTCCCAGGGTGCGGACGTGACGCTGGTGAGCCGGCGGGGTCAGACCACGGTGGACATGGCGAACAGCCCGGTGCAGCGCATCTCACCGTTCCCCGCCACCATTCAGCTGCTCGAGAGCCTCGGGGCGAAGAACAACAACAACTGCGCGATCTGCTGACGGACGATTTCCAGCACGCCTGAAACGGCGCACGAAAGGGGGCGGTCGGACCATCACGGTCCGGCCGCTCTTTTCGTACCTTGCATCCCGCGCGGCGCTGCCGTATTGCTTCCGGTCCCACGCGTTGGCGTTCCGTGGCGACCGCCGATGACCCGTACTCCCAACGATCCATGAAGCGACGTCTACCTATCGTCCCGGGGCTGGCTCGCCCGCTCATCCTCACCTTGTTCGTGTCGGCCTGCGCCGGCGCCGGCGAGGAAGACGCCTCGGCGCCCTCCGAAGCGACGGGATCCACGACGGCCGAGTCCATCAGGACGGCGGATCCTTACGCGCGAGGGTACACCGACGAGGACTTCCCTCGGGTCAAGGAGCTGGCGCCCGGCGTCTACTCCTATGAGCAGCTCCGATCCGCCGGCGACGAGCGGTTCACCACGGTGAGCCTCATCGTCGTCACCGACGAGGGTGTCCTCGTCGCTGACGGGCAGGGGAGCGTGGAGGAGACGCGCCGCCTGGTGGACCACGTGGCGGACCTCACGGATCGGCCCATCACCCACGTGGTCATCGGCTCCGACCATGGTGACCACACGGGAGGCAATACGGCTTTCCCGGACGGGGTCCGCTACTACGCGCACCCTACCTCCGCGGCCGCCCTGCAGGCGACGGCCGATGGCCGGGAGCCGGGTGAGCCGACGTTCCCGGTGGCCACGGATCTGGTCGAGGATCGAGCCGTCCTGGAGCTGGGTGGCCGAACCATCGAGATCCTTTTCCTTGGACGAGCACACACGGGGGGAGACCTCTCCGTCTACCTCCCCGACGAGCGCATCCTCTTCATGAGCGAGGCGTACCTGCACCGGGTCTTCCCCGCCATGCGGTCGGCCTTCCCCAGCGAGTGGGTGGCCATGATCGAGCGTGCTCAGGCCATGGACGTGAGCACCTACGTGCCGGGTCACGGCTTCGTGGACAGCCCCGAGATCCTGGAAGAGGAGCTGGAGGTCTACCGGCAGGCCCTGATCCGGGTCATCGAGGAAGGCGAGCGTCTGCACGCGCAGGGCCTGACGCTCGAGGAGGCGCAGGAACAAGCAAGCTTCGGGGACCTGGAGACATGGTCGCTCCGCTCCAGCCAGGGCCCCGTGGCGATTCGACAAGTGTACGCGGAGCTGAACGGCGAACTGCCAGGTGGTGAACGGTGATCACGAGCACGCGCTGTACCCTCATCCAAGCTGCCCGCGACCGCGTCGGGATGGACCCCATCTTCCGACTCCACGGTGAGGCCAATCGCCGGGCCGCTGGGGGGGAGGACATCCTGGATTGCACCATGGGGGTGCTCACCGACGAAGACGGGAAGCTTGCGGTGCTCCCTTCGGTCATCGACGCGCTGAAGAGCGTGGACATTCCCAGCGTGTCCGGGTACGGTCCCATCGCGGGCGATCCGCAGTTCGGCCAGGCCGCCATCCAGGACCTCCTCGGTGGCAGCGAGCTCCAGCCCCATGCCCTCGGGCTGGTGACGCCAGGCGGCACCGGGGCCATCTACCACGCGGTGGTGAACTTCCTCGAGCCGGGGCAGGCGCTCCTCACCACCAACTACCGGTGGGGACCCTACCGGGACATCGCCGCCCATGCCGGAAGATCCTGCGAGACGTTCGAGATGTTCCGTGAGGACGGGACGTTCGATGTGGCGGCCATGGAGGCGGGCATCGAGCGCCAGGCCCGGGAACAGGGCAGGGTGCTGCTGATCCTCAACTTCCCCTGTCACAATCCCACGGGCTACTCGCTGGACGCTTCGGAATGGAGCGACGTGACGGACGTGGTCGTCCGGGCCGCGGACCGGGTTCCGGTTACGGTGCTCATGGATTGCGCCTACCTGAAGTTCGGTGGCGACGCCATCGCCGCCTGGGACGATGCGCTTCCCAGGCTCCTGGAAGCGACGACGGTCCTGTTCGCATGGACGGCATCCAAGACCTTCACCCAGTATGGGCTGCGGGTCGGCGCCCTCATCGCGTGCCACCGCGACGCGGAGGAGCGGGTCCGCCTGACGAACGCGTTCAACTACACGTCTCGAGCCACCTGGTCCAACTGCAACCGCATCGGGATCCGGGCCGTGACGGACCTTCTCACCGACCCGGGCCTGAAGGCCCGCTCCGATGCCGAGCGCCAGGAGCTCATCGATCTCCTCGCTTCCCGGACACGGATCTTCAACGAGTCCGCGCGCCAGCACGGGTTGGATTGGCCCCGGTTCGAGAACGGCTTCTTCGTATCCGTCTTCACGCCGGATCCGGAGGTCACCGCCGCCAGCATGCGTGACGCGGGCGTCTTCGTCATCCCCATCAACGGCGCCGTTCGCGTCGGGCTCTGCGCGACGCCCTCGAGGGCGCTGCCGCGATTGGTGGCGGCCCTGGCGGAAGGGGTGAAGGCGGCTACGGAAGCAGTGGCCTGACCCGGCCACAAAGGATTCCACCCGGAAACGGAACGGCCGCGGCTCCGTGAGGAGCCGCGGCCGTTCTTCCTTCGGTGGACGGGTCCGCCCGGGGTCAGAGGCCGGCGGCCTGCCGTCCCATCCGGATGAGCTCGGTCCACTGCTCAGAGGTCCCGCCGATGAGGATGCCGAGATATCCCTGCTCGATGCGGTGGGCCATGTTGTCGGCGCTGGCGGTCATCATGCTGGGCATCCCGCGCTCCGCGCCCAGGCGCATCACTTCCTCACACGCGGCCTCGGCGCCCTCGCGGTCGCCTCCCATGGCACCCGTAAGGCTTCCGATGCCACAGGACAGCATGCTGTATCCCGGCACCGAGACGATCTCCTCCACGGCCTCGATGGCGTCCACGTCCTCCACCATGAGCATGTAGACGAACGTGCCGTCGGGGTTCGCGGGTGACCACACGTCGGCGCCGGTGGCCTCGATGAAGCTCACCGCCAGCCGTGCCTCGTCGGGGCTGCGTACGTGGGGGACGACCAGCCCGTCGGCTCCGGCAGCGACGACCTCGGCTACGTGCATCCGGGTCGCCTCGGGCCCCGCGTCCTCGATGGTCGGGATGCGCACGAGCAGCGTGGGACGATGGTCCCCGGGAGCGTTGTCGAGGCCCTCCACCATGGCATGGACGGCGTCCACGTCGTAGGCGCCCTCCAGGTTCAGGAAGAGGTAGTCCAGCATGGGGTCCTGTGCGAGGGTACGCGCGCCCTCGGCGGTGTAGAGCGGTGGCAAGCGATTGCCCGCCTCGTCCGTGGCCCCGCGCTCCCGTTCGCTGGGCACGAAGATCCCGAAGGCCGGCGTACCCGCCTCCCAGATGGCGATGACGCCCTCGCTCCCGTTCATCCCGCTGATGGTCGCCTCCGATGTGCCGTCGGCGCCGTCCCCTCCGCCGCATGCGGCGGTCAGGAGGACCAGGCCGGCGAGCCAACCCCATCCACGCGCATTCACGAGTCCCTCCCGGCGGCCTGGCGACCGACGGCGATGGCGGCCGGCTCGGTGACGATGAAGAAGCGGAAGCCCTGCTCGATGCGGGTACCGATGTCCTCCACCCCGGCGGTGATGCCACATGCGACGTCGTGCTCCAGGCACGCCGCGAGCACCGTCTGGATGGCGTTCTCCACGGCCTCCATGTCACCCTCGTAGGCACGACGCAGGTCGCCGGGCCCGGGGATCACCACGCCGGCGCCCGAGGCGCTCACGATGTCCCCGGCGCGCTCGATGCCGATCTGGTCCTCGATGAGGAGGACGCTGAGCACGTCGCCGTCGGGGTTCGTGGGCCAGAGCCGGGATCCGACGGCCTCTCGTACCAGCGCCACGTCCTCGACGGACTCCACGTGGGGGTAGACGATGGAGAGGGCGCCGGTATCAAGCCCTCGGCGCGTCCGGTCCACCGCGGCTTCACGATCATCGCGGATGGGAGGAATGCGCAGGGCGATAGGCGGAGGCGCGCCACCGGAGGCCTCGGCGAGCCCCCCCATGTACGCCGCCATGGCGTCGAGGTCGAAAGGGCCCGACTCGAGGGAATAGAAGACGAAGTCCGTGTCCTGGTTGGCGGCCATCATCCGTCCGCCCTCCGCCGACTGCTCGCCGGAGAAAATCCCGAACACCACCTCGCCGTCGGCGAGCAGGTCGATCATGGTGTTCTGGCTCGCCGGGGCGGACGCGACGGGTTCTTGGTCGCCGTTGGCCGGCGCCGACCCCTCCTCGCCACCCCCGCACGCCACCACGGCCAACGGCACGAGGGCCGCGACCAGGGACGTTCCGATTCTCGTTGCGGTCATTGTTTGATCCCCGAAGGTTCACCGATATTCGAAACATCGATCTAACGCCCTGGCGCCTTCGGCGACAGGGCTCGAGCCGCCGAGGCCCACCTCCCCATACCCGCCCCAAGATGCCTTCAAGCGTGGCCGTTCTCCGATTGTTCTCGGGCTCGTTCCTCCTGCTCGCCTTGGCGGGCTGTGCCACCCTGCAGCAGGTGATGGCGCTCAGGGATGTGGACTTCGCGTTCGACCGCGTCGCGGACGTGCGTCTCGCCGGGGTCGACCTGGACCGGGTTCGCTCGTTCTCGGACCTCGGCCTCGCGGATGCGGCGCGACTGACGGCGGCCGTGGCCGACCGGGACCTGCCTCTGTCCCTGAACGTCCACCTCGACGCGACCAACCCAGAAGACAACACGGTGGACGCTCGTCTGGTGCGGATGGATTGGACGCTCCTCATCGAGGGCAGGGAGGCGCTCTCCGGGGTCTTCGACGACGAGGTCATCCTCCCCCCCGGTGAGCCGCGCGACGTGCCGTTTCCCGTGACGCTCAACCTGGTGGAGTTCGTGGACGGGTCCGCTCGGGACCTCTTCGACATGGCGTTGTCGTTGGCGGGCGTGGGTGGAGCGCCGGCGGAGCTGGCCATCCGGGCCTCACCCGTGGTCCAGACCGTCCTGGGCCCCATCCGCTATCCGAGGCCGCTGGTACTCGTCCGCGGGACCGTGGGCCAGGACTGACCACGCGAAACGGCCGCGGCACCCTGCGGGCGCCGCGGCCGTTCATCCCCCGCCCCGGGGCTCCGACGCCCACGGGCGCCGGAGTCGGGGTCAGGGTCAGTTGAGGTCGATCTTGATGCCGGTCTGGATGCGCAGGTCGTAGAACTCTTCCTGCATGATCCGACTGCGCTCTCCCTGATAGTACCGGAGCGGCTGATTGGTGAGGTTGTTCGCCTCGAAGAAGAACCGGGCGGACTCGGCCAGCCGCACCGTCCCGTTCAGGTCGACGGTGGTGGCCCTGTCGTACCAGCGGTCGTAGAACTCCGAGTCACCCAACTCGCCCGGATCGATGAAGTCGTCCTGGAAGTTGAGCGAGGCCCGGAAGCTGAACCGCGGATCGTCGTAGGAGAGGGAAGCGTTGCCGGTGTGCTTGGAGGTCCCGGGCAGCGGCAGGTCCTCGTTCTCACGTCCCGGGATGGGTAGCCCTTCCACGCTGGACTCGGTGAACGTGTAGTTCAGGTAGATGCCGAACCCGGCCGGAAGATTCCGCTGCACCGCCAGCTCGAAGCCGAAGAGCTCCGCACCGGCGCCGTTCTGGGGCTGGGTGATCTCGCTGAACACCTGACCCGTGACCGGGTCGGTGGCATCCTGGACCGTGTACCCGAAGATGAAGTCGTTGATGTCCTTGTAGAACACACCCGCGCTCAGGAGCCCCACGGAGCTGAAGAACCGCTCGTACATGAGGTCGAAGTTCATGGCGAGCGTCGGGTCCAGGGCCGGATTGCCCACTTCGAGCTCCCCGTCCTCCCTGTTCACAAGGCGGTACGGGACCAGGTCGTAGTAGTTGGGGCGCGCGATGGTGCTGGTCCACGCCGCCCGGAGGATCTGACGGTCCCCCAACTCGTGCCTGAGCGTCAACGAGGGGAAGACGTTGGTGTAGCTCTGCTCCCCCGCCGTGGCCCGGATGCTCTCGTCGTCCTCGACGAACTCGTTGCCCACATAGTCCACCCGGGTCTGCTCCAACCGGGCTCCCGCCACCAGGCGGGTGCGGTCCCCGAGCTGCTGCGTGATCATGGCGTAACCGCCGACGATGCGCTCGTCCGCGGTGAAGTTGGCCGGAATGAACTCGTCCAGCACCAGCTCACCGTCGGTCAGGTCCAGGCCGCCGAGGTACGCGCGAGACGCGAACTCGCCCACGCGGTAGTCGCCGGCGAGGAAGTCCGGATTGGTCAGGTCTTCCCGGGGTGCGTCGGCCAGAGACGACAGCACGCCGTCGAACTCGTAGAAATCGTTGTCCTGCAGCTTGGACTTGTCACGGTACCGGCCGCCCACCTGGAGCTCCGTCCGCCCATCGGCGAACGGCACGGTGAGGTCGATTCGGCCGTTCAGGTCCCGGTCACGGGTCCACGAGTTCTCTTCGGTGATCTCGTCGATCTCGAAGATGGAGAGGTCGTTGGCGGCGGCACCCTGGATGGTGAAGCGTGGCTTCTCCGGGTCGGAGAGGTCGGCCTGCACGGGCACGTCCTCCGCGACGAAGTTGATGTACCGCTCGTTGGGGCGCTGCTGCGAGGCCTGGGCCCACTGTCCCTGCCACTCGAGGGCGACGCCGCGCCCGAACAGGTGGCTTCCGGAGAGGCTGTGGCTGGAGGTGCGCTGATCCTCCAGGCGCCGGTTCTTGACGCGATCGTTGCCGATTCCACCCTTGGACTGGCGCTCGAGCTCCGCCACGGTGGAGCCCGTCCCGTCCGGCTCGTCCATGCCGAAGACGAGCCGGAACCGGTTCTCCCAGTCGTCGCGGTGGTTGTACATCGAGCGCCATGTCAGCGTATTGGCGTCGTCCAGACGGAAGTCCAGGGCTCCGGAGAGGCTCCTGCGGATCCGCTGAAGCTGGTACTCGCGAATCTGGAACTCCTCGACGAACGCGCCGGCTCCACCCTCGCTCCACTCGGCCTCGATGTTGTCGGAGCCCAGCTTGTGGTTGAAGTAGGAGCCGCTGACCACCATACCGATGCGCTCGTCGGCGAACCGCTGGGCGTAGACCCCGGAGAAGATCCCCATGGGCTCGTCGGCGAGGAAGTTGTACCCGCTTCCCACGGTCGCCGAGAGGCGCCGGGAGGCGGGGGCGCTGCGGGTGACGATGTTTACCGAAGCGCCGATGGCGTCCGCGTCCATGTCCGGCGTGAGCGCCTTGGTGACCTCCACGGCAGACACCATGTCCGACGGGATGAGGTCGAGCTGAACCTCGCGGATCTCCGGCTCCGCCGAAGGAATCCGCTCTCCGTTGATGGTCACGGAGTTGAGTCGGGGCTCGGTGCCACGGATGAGGCCGAAGCGGGCCTCGCCCTGGTCCTGCATGACCACGATGCCGGGGATGCGCTTCATGGCATCGCCGATGTTCGCGTCCGGGAACCGTCCGATCTGGTCGGCGGCCACCACGTTGGTGATGCTCGGCGCGTTGAGCTGCTGATTGAGCGCGGCGGCCTGCCCGCGGCGCTGACCCACAATGGTCACCCCGGCCAGCTCCAGCGCGGCCGTGCGCATGGAGATCTCCACGGCGACCACGTCTCCCGCCGTGACGTCCACGTTGACCGCGTCGGACGCGTAGCCCAGGTAGTCGGTGGTGAGGGTGTGCCGTCCGGCGGGGACGGCCAGAAGGTTGAAGCGACCGCTGGCGTTGGAGTACACCGTCCGATCCAGCGACTCGATGCGGACGGCGACCCCGGCGAGGGTCAGGCCGGTGGTCTGGTCGGAGACCACGCCGGTGATGGTACCGTTCTGGGCGGTGGCTTCACGGGGTGTCGAAAGGGACACCGCCAGGAGCGCGACCACGAGGCCCAGGGCGCGAAATAGCTTCGAAGGCATGTTGAGCCGTTCCTTGTATGACGTCGATGCACGTCGGATTCCGAGCCGCGGCGAGCCACGGCTTCGGGGAAAAGCTCAAGTTCGGAGGTGTCGGTACGATGACCTTCGTGTGTCCTTGGGACTCCGGACCCGTCACGAACGGGTGACGGCCGGCGTCGGAGGAGGGGTGCGCACGGAGTGGGGAGGGCGGGTCAGCCCGCGAAGTCCAGCGCGACGTCGAGAGCGGGCGCGGAGTGTGTGAGCCACCCCACGGAGATCCAGTCCACGCCGGTCTCCGCGACGGCGCGCACGGTCTCCAGGGTGATGCCGCCCGAGGCCTCCAGGATGCACCGGCCGGCGGTCCGCTCCACCGCTTCCCGCATGCGCTCCGGAGCCATGTTGTCGAGCATGACGACGTCGGCGCCGGCCTCGATGACGTCTTCCAGCTCCTCCAGGTCCTCGATCTCGACTTCCACGCGGAACTCCGGCCCGACGTGCGCCCGGGCGCGCCTCACGGCCTCCGCCGGAGATCCGACGGCCGCGATGTGGTTGTCCTTGATGAGCACGGCATCGTAGAGGCCCATGCGATGGTTGACCCCTCCTCCCGCCAAGACAGCGGATTTCTGGAGGGCGCGGAGCAGCGGAACCGTCTTCCGCGTGTCCACGATTCGGGCGCCGGTGCCGGCGACCCGGTCCACCAGGGCCGCCGTCGCCGTGGCCACGCCCGAAAGCTGGCCAAGCAGGTTGAGTGCCACGCGTTCGGCGGAGAGGACCGAGCGGGCCGGACCCGAGACCTGGGCGAGCCGCGTGCCTGCCTCGACTCGGGTGCCGTCCTCCACCAGGGGCTCGACGTGCACCGCCGCATCCAGAACACCGAAGACCCTGAGGGACGCCCCCAGCCCGGCCACGCAGCCCGGGGCGCGAGCCACCACCCAGGCCGTGGCCCGGGCCTGCTCGGGAATGGTCGACGCCGTGGTGACGTCACCGGCCTCCCCGAGATCCTCTTCCAGCGCCGCTCGGAGGAAGTCGTCTACGGCGCCGGCCAGAGGCGTCGTCCCGGTCAGACCCGCACCTCGAGCATGCGCTCCACGGCCGTGCGCGCGCGTCGAGCCACATCGGCGGGGACGGACACCTCGTTCTTCAGGTCCCTGAGGCTGTCGCGGATGCCGTCCAGCGTGATGCGCTTCATGTGAGGACAGAGATTGCAGGGCCGGATGAACTCCGTGTCCGGGGACTCGGCGGCCACGTTGTCGCTCATGGAGCACTCCGTGACCATCACCACCTGTCGAGGCCGCTCGCTGTGGACCCAGTCGATCATCCGTGCCGTCGAGCCGACGAAGTCGGCCTCCGCCAGCACGTCGGGTGGACACTCGGGATGCGCGATGATCTGGATTCCGGCGTGTTGAGCCCTGTACGCCCTGAGCTCCTCGCCCGTGAAGCGCTCATGGACCTCGCAGGAGCCGTTCCAGAGGATGATCTCCACGTCGGTCTGCGTCGCGACCCATCGTCCGAGGTACTGGTCCGGGAGGAAGATCACCCTGGGCACGCCCAGCGACTCCACGACCTGGACGGCGTTGCCCGACGTGCAGCAGATGTCGGACTCGGCCTTCACTTCCGCCGAGGTGTTCACGTAGGTGACCACGGGAACGTCGGGATAACGCTCCCGCAGGAGCCGCACGTCGGCCCCGGTGATCCCTTCCGCGAGGGAGCACCCCGCCCGCATGTCGGGGATGAGAACGGTCTTCTCCTCGTTGACGATCTTTGCCGTCTCCGCCATGAAATGGACGCCGGCCATGACGATGACGTCGGCGGACGTCTCCGTGGCCATTCGCGCCAGGGCGAGGGAGTCTCCCTTGAAGTCGGCGACGCCGTGGAAGATGTCCGGTGTCATGTAGTTGTGGGCGAGCACCACTGCGTTCCGCGCGCGCTTGAGCGCCTCGATCTCGACGAGAAGGGGCTCGATGGCGGCGATCTCCACGTCCGGCAGAATTCCCGCCAGACGCTCCGTGGGGCTGATTTCCGTCGAGGGGACGCTCACGGCGACTCCGATTCGAATGCTGATCCAGGCCTTGCGGCGTTACGGACACGTGACGAATACACCGAAGTGCCGCGTCGGATTCAGCCGCGTGAATGGGGTCGGAAGCTAGGTCCCGCCGAAGACCGGCTCAAGCGTTTGTCACCGCGGGGGCGCGTTCCGCCGGCGCCGCCGTTGGGTCGGCGGCCCGGACGCGTTAGCTTCGTGATTCCTCCTCTTTAATAGACCAAGGACCTATGAACGCTCGTCTCGCAACGGGGCTCACGGCCCTCGCAGTCACGGTCGCCGCCTGCTCCAACGGCTCGGCGTCTTTCGAGAACGCTTCCCTCGAGTCCGACGATCAGAAGGCCAGCTACGGCATCGGCCTCAACGTGGGAACCCAGCTTTCCGATTCCCGTGATCGCCTGGATCGCGCCGCGTTCATGCGCGGCGTGGAGGACGCCATGCAGGGCAACCAGCCCGCAGTGCCGCGCACCGAGATCCAGCCGGCACTGGAGGCGTTCGCGCAGGAAGTGCAGGCCGCCGCCGCCGCCGCCCGAGAGGAGGCCGCCATGGCCAACCGCGAGGCGGGTGAGACGTTCCTGGCCGAGAACGGAGCGCGCCCGGAGGTGACCGTCACCGAGAGCGGGCTCCAGTACGAGGTCCTCGAGGACGGCGACGGTCCCATGCCCAGCCCGTCCGACCAGGTGGAGGTCCACTATACCGGGACGCTCGTGGACGGGACCGAGTTCGACAGCTCCCGCGGCGGCGATCCGGCGGTGTTCGGTGTGGGAGCCGTGATCCCCGGGTTCGCCGAGGCGCTCCAGCTCATGCCGGTGGGGAGCCGCTACCGCATCTGGATCC
>CAYGKI010000085.1:0-811 GCA_964350235.1 uncultured Gemmatimonadaceae bacterium
CACCCGATCGTACATGCCCCGAAAGGACGGGGTCTGGCTGCCGTCCAGCTCGGTGCCGTGATAGACCTCGTCGGCGTGGAGCCATGCCCCCACACGAGCGCAGGCGTCCACGATCCGCCGCATCTCGGCTTCGGACAGGATGCTTCCGGTGGGGTTGTTCGGATTCACCACCGCTACCACGGACACGTCCTCGGCCATCTGCGCGTCGAAGACGTCCCAGTCCACGGCCCAGCTCCGGTCCGGATCCAGCGGCACGTCCAGCACCCGGCACCCGAGGTTCCGAGCCAGACCCGGCACCTGGCGGTAGCCGGGACTGAACCAGACCAACCCGTTTCCCTGGCTCAGGAGCGTGGTCGCCACCAGGTGGTTCGCCTGGGCGGCTCCGGTGGTGACCAGGACCTCGTCAGGCTCCGTACCCGGGAACAGGCCGGCGATCTTGGAGCGGAGCGTGCGAAGCCCGTTCACCTCCGGGTAGTAGAGGCCCAGGTCCAGGAGCCCGTCGCGCTCTTCGGGCCCTAGCCAGGATCCCACGTCGGTGCACTTCACCGAGCTGTCGGCCAGGTTCACGTCGACGGTGTGCTCGTACAGCGACTGGTAGTGTTCCAGCTCGAACGGATGGAAGGTTGGCATGATGCTAATTTTGAGGTCATGGAGACTACGAACCAGCGGGTGAGGGTGCCCCAGGGGGACTGGGCGCGCCGCATCGAGGACGCGCACCGACGCGGCGTACCCATGTTCCGGCGGCCGGACGCCCACCTCGACCGCGACGTGGTGCCGGACTTCCAGGGCAAGTTGTCCCTCTAGATGGAGC
>CAYGKI010000085.1:821-3069 GCA_964350235.1 uncultured Gemmatimonadaceae bacterium
GGCGTCGTCACCTCGTCCATGGGGAACCACGGGGCCGGCGTCGCCTGGGCGGGCCGGGAGGCCGGCGTGCCCGTGGAGGTCTTCGTTTCGACCCACGTCAGCGCGGATCGTGTGGCCCGCATGGAGGCTCTGGACGCCCGGGTGCATCTCGTCGGCGATTCGGTGCTGGAGGCGGAGCTGGCGGCGCGGGCGGCCGCGGAGGATACCGGTAAGGTCTATGTGTCGCCTTACAACGATCCGTGGGTCGTCGCCGGCCAGGGCACCATCGGCGTGGAGCTCCTCGAAGATCTTCCGGACCTGGACGCCGTCTTCGTCGCCGTCGGTGGGGGCGGACTGGTGAGCGGGATCGGTGCCTGGCTGAAGGAGCGCGCGCCGGATGTCGAGGTGGTGGGCTGTTGGCCCGAGCACGCTCCCGCGCTGCACGCGTGCCTCACGGCCGGCCGGATCTTGGACGTGCCCGAACGCCCCACGTTGTCCGAAAGCACCGCCGGCGGGATCGAGGAAGGATCCATCACCTTCGCGTTGGCCCGCCGGGTCGTGGATCGTCGGGTCCTGGTGTCGGAAGACGAGATCCTGGCCGCCATGCGCCGACTCATGGCAACGGAGGGATGGGAAGTGGAGGGCGCGGCCGGCGTCGCCCTCGCCGCGTTTCTACGGGAACGACGGGCGTACGAGGGAAGGCACGTCGCGGTGGTCCTGTGCGGAGGGAATCTCTCCCCGCGGGTGAAGGCGCGGCTGGCGGATCGCTGAAGGTCTCAGCGATCCGCCACCGGCCACCGTCCGGTGCCGCGCACGACTCCGGCGCCGGATGACACTACTTCCCGTCGCGCTTCCGTAGTGCCAGGAGGGAGATGAACTCGAAGAGCACGTTGGCCGCGCCCATGGCGGTGATCTCGGCGTGGTCGTACATGGGGTAGACTTCCACCAGGTCTCCGCCGACGAAGTCGATGCCGGTCATGCCACGGACCAGCGAGAGCCCTTCGTGGCTGGTGAACCCCTCCACCTCCGGCGTGCCCGTGCCCGGCGCGTAGGCCGGATCCCAAGAATCGATGTCGTAGGTCAGGAACGTGGGCCCCTCGGCGCATCGCGCCCGGATCCGCTTCACGACCTCGGGAATACCGATCTCACGGACCTCCTGCATGGGGATGACCTCCATCCCCATCTCACGTGACTGGTCGTAGTCCTCGTACCCGTAGATGGATCCCCGCAGCCCCACCTGGATGACGCGCTGAGGATCGATGACGCCCTCTTCGGTGGCGCGGCGGAAGACCGTTCCGTGATTGTACTTCTTCCCCCAGTGGCCCTCCCAGGTGTCGGGATGGGCGTCGACCTGCACCAATCCGAGGGGACCGTGCCGCTGGCTCAGCGCCCGCAGCTCCGCCAGGGTGATGGAGTGGTCCCCGCCCAGCCCCACGGGAACCACGCCCGCGTCGACGATGGGACGAAGGCCGGCCTCGATTCGCTCGTAGGACGCCTCGATGTAGCCGGGAACCACCCCCACGTCGCCGTAGTCGACGCCGGACAGATGCTCGAACAGGTCGATCCCGTGGTACGGGTTGAACGGCCGGAGCATGGTGGAGGCGGCTCGAATGGCCTGGGGGCCGAATCGCGCACCCACCCGGTAGGTAGTGCTGGTGTCGAAGGGGATGCCGACGACGACGAAGTCGACGTCGTCGGTGGTCCGGACGTGCGGTAATCGCATGAACGTCCGGACACCGCCGATGCGAGGACTCTCCATCGCATCGGGGGGCTGGTAGCGGGGCATTGGCGGGGCCTCCTGGTTGAATGAAGTTCCTCCGGACCCGGTCGCGGCAGACGAGCTCGGCAGATGCGGGAGGCGCTGGGACGCGCGCGCCGGAGGAGCGGAAAAGCTAGACTGTTACCGTCGCCGGGCAACTCCGACGGGAGCCGGCCGGCGGCTTCCGGGTCGAAGGAAGAGAAGCTCGCCCGGCGCTCAGACACGAGACATCACATGAAGACCCATCGCGCGCTCACCGGAATCGTCACCATCACCCTCGCCATGGCGGTCGCCGGCTGCTCCGGGGATGCCGAATCCGAGGCCGACCCGCAGGAGGAAGCGGCCGAGGTCGCCGAGGACAGCCCGTACGCTCCCGACGCGCCCAACACCGTGCATCGGCTGGTGAGGGAGATCGCCGACGGGGTCTACACGTACGAGTGGGCCCGTCCCGAGGACCCGGTCACCACGGTGAGCATGTTCGTGGTCACCGGGGAGGGCGTCCTGGTGGCC
>CAYGKI010000085.1:3079-5213 GCA_964350235.1 uncultured Gemmatimonadaceae bacterium
GCTCGTCGCCGACGGGCAGGGGAGCGTCGAGGAGACGGAGCGTCTTCTGGCGGAGATCGCCCGGATCACGGACCAGCCCGTCACCCACCTGGTCATCGCCTCGGACCATGGGGACCATACGGGCGGGAACCTGGCCTTTCCGGAATCCGTCGAGGTCTACGCGCACCCCTTCGCCGCCCAGGCGCTGGCGCCCGCCGAGCCCACGGATCCCTGGCTGGAGCCCGACCATCTGGTGAGCGACGTACAGCGGTTGGAGCTCGGGGGACGATCCGTGGAGATCCGGTTCCTCGGTCGGGGACATACCGCCGGCGATCTGGTGGTCTACCTCCCGGAGGACCGGATTCTCTTCATGAGCGAGGCCCACCTGGATCGGGTCTTCCCGCTCATGATCACGGCCTATCCCACCGAGTGGCTGGACGTCCTGGATCGAGCCGCGGAGATGGACGCGGAGACCTTCATCGCCGGGCACGGGGTTCGTGGATCCATAGACTACAGCCGAGAGCAGCTCCTGGCGCACCGCCGGGCCGTGGCCCAGGTCATCGAGGAGGTTCGTCGGCTACGGGCTTCCGGGCTGGACGTGGACGACGCCGTGGAGCAGGCCAACTTCGGGGCGCTGTCGCAGCTCGCCGACTACGTGTACCAGGCGGAGCGCGCGGTGCGGCGGGTTTGGGCCGAGCTCTCGGGGGAGCTGGGGCCGACTTCCTGAGCGCGGGACGGGCGGGGCGCTCGCTGCGGGGCACCTCCGGGCCCGTCAGGGCCGGGGGCGGCGAGAGCCCCGCTTGACGGGCGCCTCGGCGGGGCGTACGGTCGCGGCTCAGACCGAGTCCTGTTCCGCCTCCACCCGGACGGTACCATGCAGCAGGTGCCCACCACGCCCCCGTCGCCTTCCGACGAGGAGCTGAACCGCTATATCCGGACGCGCTACGCGCTTCTGGGGATCGACATCTCGGTGCTCCCCGAGTCCGACGAGGATGCTCCCATGGATCAGGAGCGGCTGCTCGCCAACGGCCGGTCGATCCTGCGCCAGGACGTGGAGGCGGCCAACTTCCCGCTGGACCCCCAGCTCCATCTGCCGCAGCCCTTCCCGGCGCCGTTCACCGCCTGGGTCGAGGAGGAGGACCGATGAGCAGGGGCGTGTCGGGTCCGACGGACGACGGGATGAGAGACGCGCCCCTGGACCAGATGGTCTCACGGAAGTGGTTCCTGAACCGCATGGCCTGGGTGTCCTCTGCGGCGGCGGCCGGTACGCTGCTCTCCCGGGTACCCGCCGGAGCCAGTCCCCGAGGACCCTCGGTGACGGCGGAAGCCTACGGCACCCCCGTGCGACTGCAGGACGTGGGGGACCTCACCGAGCTCACCCTTTCCCAGTCCATGACGCTCATCCGCAACGGCTCGGTGAGCCCCGTGGAGCTGGTGGAAGCGCACGTGGATCGCATCGAGGCGTACGACGGGGCGTACTACCGGGCGTACGCCGCCCGCCCCACCCGGGAAGCGCTCTTGGCCGAGGCCCAGCGTGTACCGGCGGACGGCCCCGACGCGCCCCTCGTGGGGATCGGTCTGGCCCCGAAGGACAACTTCTACACGGCGGACCTTCTCACCGAGGGAGGGTCCCTGGTGTTCGAGGGATTCCAGCCCGACTTCGACGGGACGGTGGTGTCCCTCATGCGTGCTGCCGGCGGTCTGGTGCTGGGCAAGGCGCAGATGGGGAACCTGGCCGGCGGCCGGGCGCAGGTCTACGGAACGACGACGCCTACGACACGTAACGCATGGACACCCAACCACGTCGGGTACTCGCCCGGGGGGTCGTCTTCGGGGACGGCGACGGCCGTGGCGGCCCGGATGGCGGTGGCGGGCGTGGGGACCCAGACCGGTGGATCCGTGGTGGGTCCGAGCAACCTGCAGGGGCTCACCTGCATCAAGCCCACGTTCGGACGGATCTCGCTTCATGGGGTCATTCCCCTGAGCTACACGCGGGACCATGCCGGCCCCATGGCCCGGAACGCTCTGGACACGGCCATCCTCCTGCAGGTTCTGGCGAAGCCCGACCCCCTGGATCCACGTACCCTCGGCCTCCCGCCGGCACCGAACTACGCGCTCGCGGCCACGGCGTTCGGTGGGGACCGACCGCGGGTAC
>CAYGKI010000085.1:5223-10695 GCA_964350235.1 uncultured Gemmatimonadaceae bacterium
ACGCTGGCCCACCCGCATCGGGGTCTGGCCGGGGTATCTGTCCGGCGACAGGGAGCGGGAGATGGAGCTGCGACGGCAGCTGCTGGTGGAGCTGGAGCGGATGCCGGGAGTGTCCATCGTGGAAGACGTGACGCTGCCCGACGACTACGAGGAGCTCACCGGCAATCCGCTGGGCGGGTCCCACGGCGATCCGACGGCCTTCTTCATCGAGCATCTGCGGCGGGACGTGCGGCTCTTCGGGGACCGGCTTCCCCGATTCCTGAACGGGATGCTGCAGAGCGCGGACACCTACGTGAGGGTTCAGCAGGCGCGGCAGCTCCTTCTGACCCGGATGCTGGACCAGCTGTTCAACCAGTGCGACGTCGTCCTCACGCCCGGTACAGGCGCCTTCGATGGCACGGGCCTCCCAGTGATGGGATTCCCCATCGGCTTCGATACGGACGAGGAGACGGGTCGTCGGGTCCCGCGAGGTGCCACCCTGGCCGGTCGGCCGTTCGGAGAGGAGCGCCTTTTGGCCGTGGTGGCGGCGTACCAGGCGGTGACCGACTTCCACACCGAAAGGCCCGACGACCCCGCTGCGTGAGCGTGGCCCTGGTCAGGGGGTGGCGGAGTCCTCGCGTAGCACCGCGGACACTCTCTCCCTCAGATCGGCAGACCTGAACGGCTTCTGGATGAAGCCGGCCACGGCGGCATCGGGAGGAACGGCACCCCCCGAGTACCCACTGGCGAGGAGCACCGGGATCAGGTGATTCCGCCTCCGCATCTCCGCCAGGGTGGAGAGCCCGTCCCTCCGGGGCATGGTCAGGTCGAGGACCATGAGGTCGATCTCGTGCCCGCCCTCTTCCAGGACTTGGAGGGCGGCGTTCCCGTCGCCTGCCTGGAGGACACGATGACCGTCCTTCTCGAGCATGCGGACCACAGTCTCACGGACCATGGTCTCGTCGTCGACCACGAGAATGGTGGCGGGGCCATCCGTCGACGCCCTCCGCACGGGTGCGCGCTCAGGCTCCTGGCCGGCCGGCTCCGAATGGGGAAGCGCGATCTGGAACCGCGTGCCGAGTCCGGCCTCGGTGTGCACCCGCAGCGCGCCCTTGTGGCTGCGTAGCACCCCCAGGACCGCCGAAAGGCCCAGGCCCCGTCCGTGCCCCTTCGACGAGTAGAACGGGTCGAAGATCTGGTTGACGTCGTCCGCGTTGATCCCGATCCCGTCATCCTCCACCTCGACCACGGCGTAGGGACCTTCGAGGAGGTTGTCGGCCCCGTAGGCGCGGTCCAGCCAGCTCCGGGAGAGGGCCTTGGATCCCACGCGCACCAGGACGCGTCCCGATCCTCCGTTCTCGAGGATCGCCTCGGATGCGTTCGTCACCAGGTTGAAGATGACCTGGCGGATCTGGACGTCGTCGACCAGCGCCATCACGGGTCGATCCGGGACCTCCACCGCCAGGTCGACGCTCTTGGCGACGGACAGCGCCATGAAGTGGCGCATGTCCCGTGCGCACGCGGCCAGATCCACCGGGGCGAGAACCGCCGTGGTCTTACCTGCGTACGTGAGCAGCTGCCCGCAGAGGCCCGCGGCATGCTGTGAGGCCTTGATGATCCCTTGAGCGTCCTCTCTTCCTTCCTCGTCGAGGCCAGGTTGGGCCAGAAGCAGCTCCGCGTACCCCATGATCCCGGCCAGGACGTTGTTGAAGTCGTGGGCGACGCCGCCCGCGAGCACACCCAGGCCCTCGAGCTTCTGACTGTGCAGGATCTGCTCGTGGAGCTGCCGCCGCTCTTCCTCCGACGCCACGCGTTGGGTGAGGTCGCGGATGGACCACACCCGACCCGACTCCTCCGAGGGGCCGACGAGGGGTACCGATTCGGCCTCCAGCACCCGACCGTCGGTCAGCTTGAGCTCGTCGTGCGCGGTGCGATGTGCCGGGATGCTCGGGTCCAGGACTTCCGGGACGGATCGGTCCCCCCTCTCGGTTCTGGGGTGGATCCGCTCCAGGACGGATCCCACGGACGTCCCCACGGGGATCCCGCTCCGTGCCTCCATCCCCAGAATCCCCAGAAACGCCGAGTTGACGTGGGTCGTGCGCCCCTGCTCGTCGGCCACCAGGATCCCCTCGTTGGTGGCCTCCAGGACGGCGCGGAGTCGGCGCTCCCCGCTCTCCACCTCGGTCTGCGCGAGCTTTCGCTCGCGTACCAACGTGGTGGCGATCACCGTGGCGATGATGGGGACCGCGGCGAAGCTCCACGTCAGGAAGAGTGTCTCGTTGTCCTCCCCGACGGAGAACGGGCCGCGCGCGACGAGGGCGCCGACGATGGCCCACAGCGTGCTGATGAGCCCGCCGAGGGTCGCCACGAGCTGATCGCCGCGGACGGCGGAAAGGAGCAGCACGGGGAGGGGGAGGAAGAACAGCTCCGCACGAAGGCTGTTGGGAGGAGCCAGGAACGATATGGATGCCGCCACCGTGATGGCGAGCAGGTAGGCGGCCCCCTCCCCGATGGAGGAGCGGATGGGCGCCCTGCGTCCGCCCCGGACGATGAGCGTCAAGGGAACCACCACCAGCATGCCCATGCCGTGGGTGAGCCACCACCTCACCCAGATCTGGGTGAACGCGGATGCGGGGGCGCCCCCGGTGAGGATCAGCGAGGCCACGCTCACCAGAGCGGCGAGCGCGGCCGTGAGGCCACAGGCCAGGGCCACGAACAGGAGCACGTCCCGCACCGTTCCGAAGGACCTCCTGAAATGGGCCTTTCGGAGCAGGAGCACGGCCACCCCGATCTCTGCGGCGTTGGCTGCGCCCGTGGCCAGGACATGGGCGACCGGTGCTCCCTCGGAGACGGTCACGGCCATGGCGCCCACCATCACGCCGGGCCAGACCGGGAAGGGCACGAGGAGCGCCACCGCCAACGCGATCCCTGATCCGATCCACAGCATGGTGCTGAGGTCCGGGCCCACGGCGTCCCCGAAGGCGAGGGTCGCGGTGCCGGCGGCGCCGTAGGCCACGGCGACGGCGATGTTCGTGGTGACCGAGCGAAGATTCATGTGCTCGACGCGATGGAGCGGTGGAGGCTTTCCGGACCCGGCACGCTATCGCGTACCCAGGACCTGGGAAAGCCCCGGGGAGCTGCTCCTTCGCCGAATCGTCCTGTTAGCTTGCCTCCGGACGGACCCACGTGCGAAGAGGAGAACGAGGCTTGACGGCGAGCGGCTTGGTTGAGGGCGGGGCGGATTCCACGTCCGTGGTGGAGCGCTACCGCGGCATGTGGGCGCGCCACGAAGAGGCCCGATCGCGGGCGGCCGCGCGCTCTCGCCGGCTGTCCACGATCCGGGGAAGCACCTTCGTGGCCGGCGTGGCTGCGCTCGTCGCCGTGGACTTCCTGGACGGGGCGGGCGAGAAGCTCGCCATGGGCCTGCTCGCCGCCGTGACTCTGGTCTTCGTGGGGCTTGTCGCGGTGCATCGCCGGGTCCGCCGGCAGGAGGCGTGGGCCAGCCTGCTCGCTGGGGTGGCCCGGGAAGGGATCCTTCGAGGAGAGCGGCGCTGGGCGGAGCTGGAGGAGGCCCTGCCGGGGCCCGAGCGGGGCATGCCCGAGGTGGACGGCCGGCACCCGTACGCTCAGGACCTGGACGTGGTCGGGCGCGCGTCGCTCTGGCGCCTCCTCGGGCCGCTCACCGCGCAAGGAGCCAGAGAGCGGCTCGCCGCCTGGCTCCTGGAGCCGTCGACGCAGGAGGAGGCTCTGTCCCGCCAGGAGGCCGTCCGAGAGGTGGCACCCCACGTGGAGCTCCGTTCCGAGCTGGCCGCGCTCGGGCGACGAGAGCTCCGTGACGCGTCCGGCGGATGGGGCCGCTTCCTGGCGTGGCTCGGGGAGCCGGCCCGCTTGAGCGGCGGCGGGTGGGGCGCGGTTGGCATCGGCCTCCCGCTCGCCCTGGGCGTCGCCATCGTGGCGGACGTGATCCTCGGAGCGGGACCGTGGTGGCTTCTGGTGGCGTTACCGCAGCTGTGGGTGTTCCGGCGGGTGAGCCGGGTCGCTTCGCCGGCGTTCGCCGCGGTGGCCACCGTGGCGGCTCCGGCCCGTGCCACCGTTCCGCAGCTCAGGCTTCTGGACGGCACGACGTGGCGGAGCGCCAGGCTGTCGTCGGTGCGCGATGCTCTGGGGCACGGGTCCGACGCGGCGTATCGGCGCCTGGGGGCGCTCCTTCGCTTCCTGGACACGGTGGAGAGCAGGAGAAACATCTTCTATGCCAGCCTCGCGCCGTTCCTCCTCCTGGACCTTCACCTCCTGCGGGCCCTGGAGCGATGGCGGGAGGGCAACCGGGACGCCGTCCGGGGCTGGCTGGACGCCACCTTCGAGTGGGAGGCCCTCGCCGGGCTCGGGACGCTGGCCCACGATCACCCGGATTGGGTCCTCCCCGACCTGGCCTCCACCGGGAGGGACAGGATCGAGGCTCGGGGCATGGGCCACCCCTTGCTGCGCCCCGCGCGGTGTGTGAGGAACGATGTCGGCCTGGGGCCGCGAGGGACGTTCCTCCTGGTCACCGGATCCAACATGTCCGGGAAGAGCACGCTCCTTCGGTCCCTGGGGCTGAACGCGGTGCTGGCCGGCGCGGGAGCTCCGGTGTGCGCCGGGGGCATGGTGGTGCCGTGCCTGCGGGTGTTCACCTGCATGAGGATCGACGACTCCCTCGAGGAGGGTGTCTCCCTCTTCATGGCGGAGCTCCTGCGGATCCGCGCGGTGGTCGAAGCGGCGCGTGCTCCGGACCCGGAGTGGCGTCCCGTGCTCTACCTGCTGGACGAGATGCTCCACGGAACCAACACGGCCGAGCGAAGAGTCGCCGCACGCGGCGTTCTGCTGCACCTTCTCGACGCCGGGGCGCTGGGGGCCGTGAGTACCCACGATCTCGGTCTGACGGAGATCGACGGGCTTCGTGAGGCGGCCGTGCCCGTCCATTTTCGGGAGCACCTCACGGGGGAGGGGACGGATGGCCGGCCGCGCATCTCCTTCGACTATGTCATGCGCCCCGGGATCGCCACCACCCGGAACGCGCTGAAGCTCCTCGAGGCGGTGGGGCTCTCCCTTCCGGAGCGGCTGGAGCGCGACGCCGCCGGCCAGGCGATGACGTGGGAGCCGGACGATGCCCCATCCGGCTCCGGCGCCCCGTAGGAAGCTCGACGCACGTCACGCGCGCTCCGGGAACGCTGCCTGGGAAGGAGCTTCACCAGGCCCTTGGATCGCGTCCCTAGCGGAGGTGCTCGTTGAAGAACGCGATGGTCCGCTCCTGTGCCAGCGTGGCGGCGGCTTGGTCGTACCGGGGCGTGGTGTCGTTGTGGAAGCCGTGGTTCACGCCCTCGTACATGTGCATCACGTACGTCTTTCCGTTGGCGTCGAGGGCGTCGCGGTAGGCCGGCCACCCGGCGTTCACCCGCTCGTCGAGCCCGGCATACTGGATCATGAGCGGAGCCTGGATGCGCGGCACGTCCTCGG
>CAYGKI010000086.1:0-8828 GCA_964350235.1 uncultured Gemmatimonadaceae bacterium
TTCCCCAACGCGTTCACGGTCCGGCTCGGTGTGGGCACCAGCGTGAACACGGAGAGCCAGTTCAAGGACGGGTTCCTCGACTACCCCGGCGGCTCGCGGGACTTCATCGGGTTCGACGACGGGTCCAGGGAACAGCCGGAGGTCGTCCGCCAGATCATGGGCGACGTGAACAGCGGCCAGCGGCTTCCCACCAACGCGCAGCAGGTCGTGCAGATCGGCCAGGCGTTCCAGGGACTGGGGATGGGCTTCACGCCCACCCCGGCGTCCACGCCGCTGAACCGGAGCTTCAACCTCTCCGTGGGCGGCCGGAACGGCCTCTTCGACGACGGCGAGCTCGGCTACTTCGTGGCCGGAACCTACTCGGACACCTACACGCGCCGTCAGAACGACGTCGAACGCAAGTGGCGGGTCTCGGCTTTCGATCCGGCCGTGCCGGCCGCGTCCCGTCAGCCCAACGTCGAGTACGAGTTTTCCCGCGGATCCCGTGACGTGGTCTGGGGCACCATCGGCAACTTCACGTTCAAGCCGAACCGCGAGCAGAAGGTCAGCTTGCGGACCACGGTCAACGTGAGCTCCGAGGACGAGGCGCGGCGCTACCAGGGGGACAACCGGGAAGACATCGGCGGAACGGTCCGCTCGGACCGTCTGCGCTTCGTCTCCCGCCTCATGCTCTGGGGACAGCTGTCCGGGGAGCATCAGCTCTTCGCCAACTCCCGCCTGGACTGGCGTGCCACCGCGGCGCGGGCCAGCCGGGACGAGCCCATGCTCCGTGAGGCGGTCTATCTGGCGGACACCCCGGAAGCGCCGTTCTACCTCCATCCCATCGGTGAGTCGGGACGGTACTTCTGGAGCGAGCTGGTGGACGACGACATGTCCGGCGCTCTGGACTGGAGCTTCCCGTTCGACGCCTTCGGGGGCGTGGCCAACCTCAAGTTCGGGGGAGAGTACCGCCAGCGGACCCGGGACTTCGCGGCGCGGAGGCTCAACTGGAGCTTCATCGGTGGCGACATCACCGACTTCGAGGCCGCGCTCGCTGCCGGCACCGTCGTTTCGACGGTTCGGAACACCGGTGAGTTCGCCATGCAGGACGTGGTGGAACCGGGTGACCTCTACGACGTGGAGGACAGGCGGGCCGCGGGGTACGCGCTCGTGGACGTTCCCATGGGGCCGCTGCAGGCCATCGTCGGCGCCCGCATGGAGCGGTACGAGCTGGACCTGGGGTCCCGCGGGGACACGCTCCAGAACCTCCAGAAGACCGATGTGGCACCGTCCCTGAGCTTGATCTACTCCCTGTCGGACCAGCTCAAGCTTCGCGGCGCGGTGAGCCGCACGCTGGACCGCCCGGAGTTCCGGGAGCTTGCCCCCTTCCAGTTCACCGAGGCCACCAGCCTTCGTCAGCTCTTCGGAAACCCGGAGCTCGAGCCGGCCAGGGTGGTGAGCGGTGATCTGCGCCTGGACTGGTTCCCGGCCCCGGGGGAGATGTTCTCCGTCGGCGGCTACTACAAGAAGCTGACCGATCCCATCGAGCAGGTCTTCATCGCTGCGGCCTCCAGCGCCTACTCGTTCCAGAACGCCGAGAAGGCGGACATCATGGGCATCGAGCTCGACGCCCAGGTCGGGCTCGGTCGGTTGGCCGACGCTCTGGAAGCCTTCTCCTTCCAGGGCAACTACTCCTGGATCGATTCCGATGTGACGGTCCGGGCGTACTCCACCTTCCAGCCGACCAATCTGTCCCGGCCCCTCGAAGGCCAGGCGCCCTACGTGCTCAACGTGGGCCTCAACTGGGCGAACCCCGCCGGCGTGGAAGCGGGGCTCTTCCTCAACCGCTTCGGCCAGCGCCTGAGCGCGGCCGGCGGCAGCGGCATCCCCGATCTGTACGAGATGCCGCGCAACGCGCTGGACGCCACCCTGGGCTTCCCTCTGGCCGGAGGCGCCAGCGCGCGCATCCGGGCGACGAACCTCCTGGATGCCGAGTACCGCTTCGAGCAGGAAGCGAACGGCATCACGCAGATCCAGCGCCTGTACTCGGTCGGCCGGACCATCTCGGTCGGCCTCTCGTGGGAATTCTGATTCCCGAAACGCAACACCCCTCCGAACGGAGACACTGAACAATGAAGTGGATGAGATTCATGGCGAGCACCAGCCTTGTGACCTTCGGGTTGCTCGGGCTTGCCGCCTGCGGTGACGACGATCCGGTGACCCCTGGGTCCGCGCCTAGCGCGCCCACGGCCGTCACGGCCACGGCGAATGGTACCACGGTGACGGTGTCCTTCACCGCCGGCGCGAATGCGACGTCCCACCGGGTGGTGCTTACCGGGGGTGGAGCGACCGAGACCGAAACGCTGGACACCGAGACCTCCGTGGACTTCCCGGGTCTCACGCAGGGTGTGACATACGCGGCCGTGGTGACGGCCATCAACAGCGCCGGGCAGACCGCCGCGGATCCCGTGACGGTCACGGTCGAGGAAGAGGAGCCCACCTTCATCGAGGTGGACAACGACATCCTCACCAACACGACCTGGACGGCGGACAAGGTCTGGGTGCTCGCCCAGCCGGTGTTCGTGGGTAGAGACTGTGGCGCCGACGGCGCGGCGGCCGGTTGCGTCGAGGCCACGCTCACCATCGAGCCCGGGACGACCATCGTGGGCAAGACGGACCTGCCCTCGGGCATCCGGGGTGCCTACCTGGTGGTGAGCCGCGGCTCGCAGATCGTGGCCGACGCCACGGGTGAGGCGCGCGCCCCCACCGCCGAGGAAGTGATCGTCTTCACTTCGGACAAGCCCATGGGCGAGCGCGCCCGGGGTGACTGGGGTGGTCTCATCATCAACGGCCGCGCGCAGACCAACGCTGGCCTCGAGGCCGAGGGCGAGGGCGACTCCGGCCTCTTCGGCGGCAATGACGACGAGGACAGCTCCGGCATCCTCCGCGGCGTTCGCATCGAGTTCGCCGGTGATCGCGTGACGCCCACCGACGAGCTGAACGGGCTGGCCCTGCAGGGCGTCGGTTCCGGCACCACCCTCTCCTACATCCAGATCCACTACAACGTGGACGACGGTGTGGAGCCTTTCGGCGGCACCGCCTCCATCGACCACCTGGTGGTCACCGGCATCGGTGACGATTCGGTGGACGGCACGGACGGTTACCGCGGCTTCATGCAGTTCATCATCGGACAGCAGCGCGGTGACGAGGCCGACAACGGCATGGAGCTCTCCAACGACGGCGGCGACGCCGACGACGCTCCTTACTCCACCGCGGTCATCGCCAACGCCACCATGATCGGTGCGGACCAGGACCTGCAGAGCGGTGAGATCGCCGGGCCTAACGGCGACCGGGGCGTGAACTTCCGCGAGAGCTCCCACTACCGGGTCTACAACTCGATCTTCCGTGACTTCGGGAATGCCGGCTTCTGTGTCGAGCAGGCCGGGACCCAGGGTCACGCGGACGCCCGCCTGGGCGGCGAGACCGACCCGCAGCTGACCCTGTCGATGGAGGGGTCGGTGATCTGGAACAATGCTGGAGCGGACGACAGCGCCCTCAACTTCGAGGCGTGCAGCGGTTACACGCAGGCCGAGAACGAGGCGTTCTTCACGAACGCAGCTTTCAACAACCTTGTGGCCGATCCGCTCATGGCCACCGGGTACAACGACATCGGCACGCTGTCCGCGCCGCCGACCATCATCGCGACGGATCTGCCCGTCGGGTACACGCCGTTCGATCTCACCTCGGTGTCGTTCGACGACGTGAACCTCTTCGCTCCGGCGGACGGCCGGACGCTGGTGGACACCGACTACCCGGGTGCGGTGGCGCCCGGCACGGCCCTCGAGGACGCCTGGTACTACGGTTGGACGATCTGGGCGGTGGACGGATCCGACTCGCGCCCGAACCAGTCGGGCAACTAGTCACACCGGCTTCGACCGACCTCCGACGTCCTTCGGGACGGGAGAGGGGTGGGAGGCTCGCCTCCCACCCCTCGACGGAGGCCCGCTTGGCGGGACGGCTCGAGGCCATCTGGAGAACGACGAGATGAACTCGCGAATCAGCAAGCTCAGCCAGCGCCACGGCCGTGTCGGAGCAACGACATGGAAGGCGTGGGTGCTCCTCACGGCGGTCCTGCTCGTGCCCACGGGGTGCGGCACGGACGCGGAGGCGATGTCACCGCTGGCGAACGCGAGGGAATCTGAGGAAGCCCTGGTAGAGGCGGTGTTGGAAGCCCTGGCCGTAAAGGACAGGGAAGCTCTCCAGGGTTTCCTCGTCTCCCGATCGGAATATGAGGGCCGACTCTGGCCCCAATTGCCGGATCGGGAACATACCACCTTCGGCTTCGTTTGGGGACTGAACGAGGTCAACTCCCGCAAGGGTCTCAGTCAGCTATTGAGCCAGTACGGGGGTATGCAACTCGAGTTGGTCGGGCTTACCTTCCCCTCGGAGCCTGAGGTCTACGACGACTTTACGCTCCATTTCGATGTTCAGGTCAAGGTTCGCCGGACCGACACGGGTGATGAGGGCGTCCTGCCCTCGTTCGACGTCTTCGTCGAGTACGGAGATGTCTGGAAGCTCCTGAACTACGATGAGCTCTGATCCCTTCGTCGCCACCCGCGGGCCGTCACGGGGAGCTGTCGGTGGAAGACAAGGAACTCATCTACGACTGGAACGAGGTCGGCGCCACCTTCGACTGGTCGGCGGTCGAGAAGGTGGAGCTGGACGACGAGACCCTGCGGGACGGGCTTCAGAACCCGTCCGTGGTGGATCCGTCCCTGGAGGACAAAGTCAGGCTCCTCCACATGATGGACGAGCTGGGGATCCACACCGCGGACATCGGCCTGCCCGGGGCCGGGCCTCGGGCCGTGGAGGCCGTGACGGTTCTCGCTCAGGAGATCGTCGACTCCAAGCTGTCCATCCAGGCGAACTGCGCGGCGCGCACCGTCGTCCAGGATGTCCGGCCCATCGTCGAGATCAGTCAGAAGGTGGGGATCCCCATCGAGGCGTGCACGTTCATCGGCAGCTCGCCCATCCGCCAGTACGCCGAGAACTGGACGCTGGACCGGATGCTGGAGACCAGCGAGAAGGCCGTGACGTTCGCGGTGAACGAGGGCCTTCCGGTCCTCATGGTCACCGAGGACACCACCCGCGCCGATCCCGAAGTCCTGAAGGCGCTCTACGGGAACGCCATCCGCTGGGGGGCGCGGCGCCTCTGCATCGCGGACACGGTGGGGCACGCGACACCCGCTGGCGCCCGGGCGCTGGTGCGCTTCGTCATCGAAGAGATCGTGAAGCCCTCGGGCGAGGACGTGGAGGTGGATTGGCACGGGCACCGGGATCGCGGCTTCGGGCTCGCCAACTCCCTGGCCGCCATCGAGGCGGGGGCCACCCGCGTCCATGGGACGGCCCTGGGGGTCTGCGAGCGCTGTGGGAACGCCGAGATGGATCTCCTGCTGGTGAACCTGAAGCTTCTCGGTGTGCACGACGCGGACCTCACCACCCTTCCCGCGTACTGCGAGCTGACGGCCGAGGCCTGCCAGGTACCGCTGGTGCATTCGTACCCCATCGTCGGGCACGACGCGTTCCGCACGGGCACGGGCGTCCATGCGGCCGCCATCATCAAGGCCGAGCAGAAGGGCGACAGCTGGCTGGCCGACCGCATCTACTCGGCCATCCCCGCGTCCATGGTGGGACGCAAGCAGCTCATCGAGATCGGCCCCATGTCCGGGCTGTCCAACGTGAAGTACTGGCTCCGCGAGCACGGGTACGACCCGAACGACGAGGAGCTGGCCAGCCGCATCTTCAAGGCGGCGAAGCAGACGGATCACACCCTGACCGAAGGAGAGCTCGAGGCGCTGATCGGGACGGGCTGACCGCGGATCGTTTTCGCGGTGGGGCCTTCCCGGACGTGTCCTCGGTGAAGGCCTCATGACCACGATGACCAGAGAATCCATGGACGCTTCCCCGAAATCCGCGTCGGTTCCCCGCGTGCTGGTGGTGGAGGACGAGCCCGACATCGCCGCGCTCATCGCCTACCAGCTCACCCGAGAGGGCTTCAGGGTGGAGACCGCGGGGAACGGTCCCGAGGGACTCGACGCCATCGGGCGGGAGATCCCCGACCTTGTCGTCCTGGACCGGATGCTGCCCGGCCTGAGCGGGGACGACGTCCTGGAGCGGCTCAAATCCGAGCCCACCACCGCGAACATCCCCGTCCTGGTGCTGACCGCCAAGCGTGAGCAGGAAGACCGGATCTCCGGGTTCGAGCTCGGCGCCGACGACTACCTCACCAAGCCGTTCAGCCCCCGGGAGCTGGTCCTCCGGGTGCAGGCCATTCTCAGGCGGGTCCAGGAGGCCGGAATCACCGCGGGCGGGCGGGTGCTCCGCGCCGGCCCCATCCGCATGGACATCGCCTCGCACCAGGCTTCGCTGGACGGTGAGGAGTTGAGTCTCACACCCACCGAGTTCCGCCTGCTCCAGGCCCTCCTGGAGCGCCGGGGCCGGACCCAGAGCCGGAAGCAGCTCCTGGAGAAAGCCTGGGACGTGGAGGCCGACGTCTCCGACCGGATCCAGACCCGTACGGTGGACATGCACGTCCGCCGACTCCGCGGAAAGCTGGGCGAGGTGGGGGACTGGATCCAGACGATCCGTGGCTTCGGGTACCGGCTGAAGATCCCCGAAGGTCGGGAGTGACGTGAGCGCCGCCCCGGGGCCGGTATGAGACTGCGCATCCACCACGCGCTCTTCTTCGGGATCCTCGGGGTCATCGGCCTGCTCGTCACGCTGACCCTGCTCCTGGTGGGGTCGGGTCTCAATCGCGAGCTCAGGGCGACCTTCCGGGCGGAGCTGGAGCGCCAGCTGGCGCTTGGGGCCACCATCATGGAACAGGCGGGGGCGGCCGATCCCGACTCGCTGGCCCGCGACATGACGGACCGCATCGGCTACCGCGTGACGCTCATCGACACCGCCGGCGTGGTGCGGGGCGAGTCCTATCTGGGGGCAGGCCTTCTGGAGGAGATCGAGAACCACCGGAATCGCCCCGAGGTCTTGACCGTGCTGGATCGCGGAGCCCCCATCGGGTTCTCCGAGCGCACCAGCACCACCGTGAACGTCCCCCTCCTCTATGGCGCCACGCTCACCGAGCTGGGGTCCGAGCCCATGATCCTCCGGATCGCGGCGCCGAGGACGGAGATCGACCAGGCGGTAGAGCGGGTGCAGCGCGCCGTGGCCGCCGCCGGCCTTCTCGCCATGGCCGTGGCGCTGGTGGCCGCATACCTCCTCAGCCGGTTCCTGGCGCGCCCGCTGGTGGCGCTGGCGGAGCGGGCCAGGACGTTGGCCCGAGGTGACTTCAGCGGCCGGGTCCCGCCGGGGCCGGTGGAGGAGCTGCGGGACGTGGCGGTGGCGTTCAACCGCCTGAGCGACGAGCTGAAGGCCCGCCTCTCCGAGCTGGCGGGCGAGCGCGACGAGATGCAGGTCCTCATCGACTGCATGGCCGAGGGCGTCATCGCGCTCACCCAGGACGGGCGGCTCCTCCGGGTGAACCGGACGGCCCGTGCGCTCCTCCACCTGCCGGAGGACATGACCGCGCAACCTCCCATCGGGGCCGTGGTGCGGCACCGCGAGCTCAGGGAGGCCCTGGAAGGCTCGCTGGAGACCGAGGCCCAGTCCCTGGAAGTGGACCTGGCGGGGAGTCACCTGCTGCTGGCCTCGCGTGCGCTGGACCGGGGTGGGGCGGTGACGACCCTCCTGGACATCAGCGAGCTCCGCCGGCTGGAGGCGGTTCGGCGCGACTTCGTGGCCAACGCGTCCCACGAGCTGAAGACGCCCCTCACCTCCATCAGGGGGTACGCCGAGGCCCTTTCGGACGACGATCCCCCGGAGGAGATCCGCCACCGCTTCGTGGAAGCCATCCACTCCAACACCCTCCGCCTACAGCACCTGGTGGACGATCTCCTCGACCTCTCCCGTCTGGAGTCGGGGGGCTGGTCCGCCAAGAACGACCGGGTGGACGTGGAACAAGTGGCCGCGGAGGCCTGGGCGCTCACCGAGGGTGGCAGGTCCGGTCGCGAGATCGACTTCGGCATCACCGGGAGCGCTCGAGCCATCGCCGATCGCCAGGGTCTGGTCCAGATCTTCCGGAATCTCTTCGAGAACGCCTTGCGGCATACCGAAGACCCGGGCCACGTACACGTGACTCTGACCTCGGAGGCGCCCGACGTCATCGTGGAGGTGTCCGACGACGGTGAGGGCATCCCGGCGCGTGCCCTCCCCCGGATCTTCGAGCGGTTCTACCGCGCCGACTCGTCGCGGGCCCGAGACGTGGGAGGAACGGGGCTGGGCCTCGCCATCGTGAAGCATCTGGTCGGGGCCATGGGCGGACGGATCTGTGCCGAGAGCGAGCTCGGACGGGGCACGACCATCCGCTTCACGCTTCCCGCAGCATGAGGCACGTTACGGTTTCGTTACCGGTGCCTTATCATATCGTCGTCGAATCGCCCTAAAGTTCGCCGAACACTACGTGCACCTTCCGCTATTCCCACCAGGACGGATTCCATGTCTAAACAGAACCTGATGCTGGCCGCCGGCGCGGCCGCGCTCATCCTCGTCGGGTGCGGCGGCGGCGACGACGCGGGCACGTCCATCTCCGGCAGCGTCGTCATCGACGGCTCCAGCACCGTGTTCCCGGTATCCGAGGCGTTCGCCGAGGAGTTCCAGGCGGCCAACCCCGACGCCCGTGTCACCGTGGGGCTTTCCGGCACCGGTGGCGGGTTCCAGCGCTTCTGCAGCGGGGAGACCGACTTCACGGGCGCTTCGCGGCCCATCTCCGACGGCGAGCGCGAGGCTTGCGCCGC
>CAYGKI010000086.1:8838-10663 GCA_964350235.1 uncultured Gemmatimonadaceae bacterium
GTGGACGGCCTGTCGGTCATCGCCAACCCCGGGAACGACTTCGTCACCTGCCTCACCGTGGACGAGCTCCGGCGGATCTGGGAGCCCAACAGCGGTGTCACCACGTGGCGGGACGTGCGCGCCGAGTGGCCGGCCGAGGAGATGAGCCTCTACGGGCCCGGCACCGACTCCGGCACGTTCGACTACTTCACCGAGACGGTGGTGGGCGAGGGCGGCGCCAGCCGGCCCGACTATCAGGCCAGCGAGGACGACAACATCCTCGTTCAGGGCGTGGCGGGCGACCGCTATGCCCTGGGATACTTCGGGTACGCGTACTACCTGGAGAACCAGGCGTCCCTGAAGCTGGTGGCCGTGGACGGAGGCTCCGGCTGCGTGGCCCCTTCCGACGCGACCATCGCCGACGGCACCTACGCGCCGCTTTCGCGCCCCCTGTTCATCTACGTCAAGGAGAGCGCCCTGCAGCGTCCGGAGGTCCTGGCCTTCACCGAGTTCATGCTGACTCAGGCCGAGCTTCTGGTGCCCTCCACGGGCTATCACGGACTGCAGGCCGCCGAGTACCAGGAGCAGCTCCAGGCCGTGCGTGAAGCCGCCGGCACGGCGGGCTGACACCATCCGACAGGGACGAGAGCGTGCGTGACGACCGGACTGCGGCCGCCACCGCCAGGCCCACCCTGACGTTCCGGAAGCAGCGGAACGTCAAGGAGCAGCTCATCGCCGGGTTCCTGTTCGCCTGCGCGGCGGCGAGCACGCTGGTGACGGTCGGGGTGGTGGCGGTGCTGGCCGGCGAGACGTTCAACTTCTTCCAGCAGGTGTCCGTGGTGGAGTTCCTCACGGGCACCCGCTGGGAGCCCATGTTCCTGGAGAAGCACTTCGGGGTCCTGCCACTGCTGGCGGGCTCCTTCCAGGTGGCGGCGGGTGCCGCGGTCATCGCCCTGCCGGTGGGTCTGATGACCGCCATCTTCCTGAGCGAGTACGCCGCGCCGGGCCTCAGGAAGGTCCTCAAGCCCGTCCTGGAGATCCTGGCCGGCATCCCCACGGTGGTATACGGGTACTTCGCCCTCACGTTCGTGACGCCCCTCATCCGGACGGTCTTTCCGGAGACGGACGTCTTCAATGCGGCTTCGGCGAGCATCGTGGTGGGGATCATGATCATTCCCACGGTGTCCTCGCTGTCCGAGGACGCGCTCCGGGCGGTGCCCAACGTGCTTCGGGAGGGCGCGTACGGGCTCGGCGCCACCAAGCTCGAGGTGTCCACCCGTGTCGTCGTCCCCGCGGCCCTCTCGGGGATCATCGCGTCGTTCATCCTGGCCATATCCCGTGCCATCGGCGAGACCATGGCCGTGACCATCGCGGCCGGTAACCTTCCCACCCTGACGCTGAACCCGCTGGAGTCCATCCAGACCATGACGGCCTACATCGTACAGGCCTCCCTGGGGGACACGCCGCGCGGCACCATCGTCTATCAGACCCTGTTCGCCGTGGGCATGACGCTGTTCCTCATCACGCTGGCCATGAACATCCTGAGCCAGTGGGTACTGTCCCGGTTCCGGGAGGAATACGAATGACCCGGGAGGGCGGCGCCAAGGTGGGAAAGGCCAGCGCCCGGAGCGTCCGCAGACGAAGGGCGGGCGTGGTGTTCAAGATCCTGGCCGCGTCCGCCACCATGGTGGGCGTGGTGGCCTTGGCGGTCCTGCTGGTGGACGTGGCGTCCGACGGCATCCCACGCATCGACGGCGCGTTCTTCTCGAGCTTCGCGTCCCGACTGCCTCAGCAGGCCGGCATCAAGGCCGCCCTGGCCGGCTCGGTCTGGATTCTCCTGCTCACC
>CAYGKI010000087.1:0-7208 GCA_964350235.1 uncultured Gemmatimonadaceae bacterium
TCGGGCTCGGGCGCCAGCGCACGGGCCAGAGCCACCCTCTGGCGCTCCCCGCCCGAGAGGCTCCGAGGGCTTCGTCGCTCGTAGCCCCGGAGGCCCACCAGCTCGAGGAGCTCGGCTACCCGCCCGCGCCGCGCGTCGCGGTCCCGCCCGTGCAGCCCGAAGGCGATGTTGGACCGTACGTCCAGATGGGGGAACAGCGCGTACTCCTGGAACACCAGCCCGATTCGGCGCTGCTGGGGCGGGACGAAGAGGCCTTCGCCCACATCCAACAACAGCCGCTCCCCGAGTCGGATCCGGCCCTGGTCGGCGCGCTCCAGGCCGGCCAGGTGCCGAAGGGTGAGGGACTTGCCGGCCCCGGACGGTCCAAAGAGCGCAGCGATCCCGGATGCCGACGTCTCGAACGCCACGTCCAGCGTGAAGTTCGGCAGCGCCGCCGTCAGCGACACCTGGAGGCTCACCAGCCCGGCCCCCGGCCGACCCGGGTCAGCACCAGCAGCGCGAAGCCCGCCGCTCCGGTCAGCGCCAGCGCCAGCATGCCCGCCTCGTCCATTCGACCGGCCTGGACGTGGTCGTAGATGGCGAGGCTGGCCGTGCGGGTCCGTCCGGGGATGCTGCCCGCCACCATGACCGTGGCTCCGAACTCGCCGACGGCACGTGCGAAGGTGAGGGCCAGACCTGCCAGGACCGCCCGCCAGGCCAGGGGGAGCGTCACCGTGAGCCAGATGGCGAGCTCCCCTCTCCCCAGAGTCCGGGCAGCCTCCTCGTATGCGGGGTCCACCTGCTCGAAGCCCGCCTGAGCCGCGCGGATCATGAACGGGGCGGACGCCACGAAGGCCGCCAGCACGGCCCCGGTCCGCGAGAAGACGATCCGGCCCAGACCCATCGCCTCGGCCCAGCCCCCGACCACCCCTCCCTCCCCCAGAACGAGGAGCAGCGCATACCCCAGGACCGTGGGAGGCAGCACCATGGGGAGCAGCACGAGCACGGCGAGGAGATCGCGCCCGGGGATGGGCTTCCGCGCCAGGACCCACGCCAGGGGCAGCCCCACGACGGTGGCGAGCACCGTGGCGTTGATGGCCACCCAGAAGGACAGGACCAGAGGGCTCATGGGGCGGGTTCCTCGAAGCCGTATCCGCCCAGGATTCGCCGGCCCTCGGGTCCAGCGAGCCAGGCCAGGAACCCGGATGCGGCCTCGGGCCGGCGACTGCCGGAGACCACGCCACCGACCTGGGACAAGGGCGCGTGGAGGGCCTTGTCCACCACCGTGTACGACGGCAGATCGCCGGCACCGGTGAAGGTATCGTCCCCGGGGGAGACCACGAGGCTCAGGGCTACGAGCCCGGCGTCGGCGTTACCCGTGCGCACGTACTGGAAGGCCTGGGCGACGTTCTCTCCCATGACCATTCGCCCCTCCAGCGCGCCCCAGATCCCGACGGCCCGGAGCGCGGATCGCGCGGCCGCTCCGTACGGCGCGTGCTCCGGATTCGCCATAGCCACCGCCTGGAACGACGGGTCGCCGAGGGCCTGGAGACGCTCCACCGCGGGACGGCCTGGGGGGGTGACCAACGCGAGTCGCCCCACCGCCACCTCCACCCGCGAGGACGGGTCCAGGAAGCCGTCCGAAGCGAGCTCGTCGAAGAAGCGCTCGTTGGCGGAGACGTAGACGTCCGCCGGGGCTCCGTGTCGGATCTGGGCAGCCAGGTTGCCCGATGATCCGAAGACCACCGTGAGCGTCTGCCCGGAGGTGGCCTCGTACGCCAGCTCCACCGCTTCCATGGCGCCCGTGAGGTTCGCCGCGGCGAGCACGAGCAACGACTGGTCGTCCCGGTCCTCGGCCCCGCACCCGGACACGGCCAGAGCAACCATGAGCAGGGAACGCGCACCGGCAGTCCACCGGCCGGTCCCTCGCCACCCACGCGCCTCCTCCCCGCCGGACCAGGACTTCATGCAGGTCGCCCCATGGCCGCCGCGTCGTACCCGGTCAGCGCCTCCACCTGATGGCGCAGCGAAGGACGCCGGAGCGTGTCCAGGAGCGCGCCCACCGCGGGCAGCTCCAGGAAGTGGTCGGGCACCACCAGGTCGTAGGGCTCCTCGGCCAGGGGAAGGACACCCAGCGCCAAAGGATGGCCCACGGCCCGGATGGCGACCCCCGCGTGGGCCACCCCCGAAGCCACGGCCCGGGCCACGGTCTCGTGCCTGTCCGCCGCCGTATCCAGGAATCCGGGAATCTCCGCCCCGGTCAGGCCCCGCTCCGCCAGCGCCGTCTCCACCAGCGCGCGGCTGCCCGACCCCGGCTCCCGATTCAGGAAGCGGATCCCGGGACGCGCCAGGTCGTCGATGCCCCCGATGCCCAGCGGGTTCCCGGGTGCCACGAGGATGGCCTGCTCCCACGTGGCGAACCCGACCCGGGTGCTGGGGAACGGCACCAGCCGCTCCACCCACGGACGGTTGTACCCGCCCGACGCCGAATCCCTGAGGTGGACACCCGCCACGTGGACCGCCCCGCGAGCCAGCGCCTCCAGCGCTGCGCGGCTGCCAGTCCGAACCCAGAGGACTTCCAGGCCCCGCTCTCTCTCCAGGACCTCACGCACGAGCCCGAACGCCGGGTCACAGCCGGCGACCACCAGGTCCGGCTCCGAAGGCCGCTCTCCCAGGGGGTGGACCCGGACCCGCCCGTCTTCGTCCAGAGCCCCCGTGCCATCGGCCGCCGTGGCGCCTCCGGGATCCCCGAGGTCGAGTCCGAACGCCCAGCGCCGTCCCGCCACCGTAGCCAACCGTACCCGCCCGGGGAGCCCGCCTCCCAGGCCACTGGGCTCCGCGACTTCGACGGGGAACGGCCCATGCGCCAGCTGGAAGAGGTCCTCCACGGCCACGCCGAAGGCCCGCGAGAGCCTGAGGGCCACTTCGGTGGACGGAACCGAGGCGCCGGACTCGATGGCGGCGAGGCTCTGACGGGACAGGCCGACACGATCGGCCAGCTCGGTCTGAGACCAGCCGGCTCGGGTACGGAGGGCCTTCACGGACGACCGGAGGAGGGACGGAGACATGCCCCAATGGAATGTTTACCTACCTATGTGTCAATCACACATGACACACCCGGCGACAGGGCACGATGATTCGATTATTTCGAAACATCGAGTTTATATTTCTGCCTTCTCGACACCCCGGGCCTGCAGCATCGTCTCCCCGGTGGCCATCGCCAACCCACATCACGAAACCGGGAGACATCATGATCTTCGACTCGAAGCCTTCTCGACGCGGATTTCTCAGGGCGGGCGTGCTCGGTGCCGCCGCGACAGCCCTGTCCCCCACGCGGGCCGCGGCCGCGCTGCTCCCCGACGGCGTCGCGCACCAGCCCCCGGCGGGAGACCTGACTCGGGCCGTCGTGAACCCTTCCGACGCGCTCTCCAGGCTGAGGGCCGGGAACGAGCGGGTGGTGGCCGGCCGCCCCACGGGGCCCAATCGTGGCCTGGACCGCGTGGCGGCGGTAGCGCCCTCCCAGGCTCCTTTCGCAGCCGTGCTGGGGTGTGCGGACTCCCGCGTTCCGCCGGAGATCCTCTTCGATCAGGGGTACGGTGACCTGTTCGTCGTGCGTGTGGCCGGGAACGTGGCGACGCCGGAAGAGCTCGCGTCTCTGGAGTTCGCCGTCGCGGCGCTCGGGTCGTCCCTCATCATGGTCCTGGGCCATGCCGATTGCGGCGCCGTCAAGGCGGCCATGGGATCGGATGTTCCTCCGGGACAGATCTCGGGCCTGTTCCAGCACATCACGCCGGCGCTCACCGAAGGCGGGACCGACGTCGCGGCGGCCGTGGAAGCGAACACCCTGCATCAGATGGAAGTGGTGCGCCGCGGCTCGCCGCTTCTGGCCCAGGCCATGGACGAGGGGCGCCTCGGGTTGGCCGCTGCCGTCTATGAGCTCGGCTCCGGACGGGTGCGGATCCTGGAGACAGCGGGCGTCGCCGAGTGAGTGATGTCCTGCTCGCCAACGTCCTCTCTCCCATCACCCTGGCGTTCGCGCTGGGGCTGGTGTCCCGGATGGTGCGTAGCGAGTTCCACCTGCCACGCGACATCTACCTGGCGCTCGGTATCTACCTGCTGTTCGCGCTGGGGTTGAAAGGGGGCGTCGAGCTAGGACACTCACCCATCGCTGCAATCTGGTTGCCCATGGTCGTCACCCTCGCGCTCGGGTGCGTCCGGCCCGTCACCAGCTACTTCGTGCTGAAGCGGCTGGGTCGGCTGGGCGTGCCCGACGCGGCGGGCATCGCGGCGCACTACGGCTCCGTGTCGGCCGTGACCTTCATCGCCGCACTGGACTTCGTGCGGAACATGGGCACCCCCGCGGAGGGCTTCCTCCCCACACTGCTGGCCCTGCTGGAAAGCCCCGGCATCCATATCGCCCTCGCGTTCGGTGTCGTTCATCGCAACGCCACCAGCCCGGAGCAGGGCCGCTCCACGCGCGACGCGTTCCACGAGGTCCTTACCGGCCGTACCATGATTCTCCTGGTCGGCGGACTGATCGTCGGATACGCGGTGACACCCGCCGCTTGGCAGGAGGTTCAGCCGTTCTTCGATGGCGCCATGTTCAAGGGCGCCCTGGTGCTGTTCCTGCTCGAGATGGGGGTCGTCGCGGGAGAGCGACTGAGTGATCTCAAGAGGGTGGGCCCGTTCCTGCTGGGCTTCGGCATCACCATGCCCATCCTCCACGGCGCGCTGGGGGTGGCCGCGGGGCACCTGGCGGGGCTGTCGGTGGGAGGGGCCACCGTGCTCGGGGCCATGTCGGCCTCGGCCTCGTACATCGCGGCCCCGCCGGCGGTCCGCATGACCCTTCCCGAAGCCAACCCCACCTACTCGCTCACGGCCGCGCTGGCTATCACCTTCCCCTTCAACATCGTCTTCGGGATCCCCATCTACTATCAACTGGCGACCTGGATCGGAGGCTGACCCATGGATCGTGTTCCGTTGGAGGTCGTCACCATCATCGCGGAGACCGTCCTCGAAGAGCCGCTCACGAGGGGCTTGATGGAACGGGGCGCCACCGGATACACGGTGACGTCTTCCAGGGGGAAGGGGTCGCGCGGCATCCGCTCCGGCGAAGTGCCCGGCGAATCGGTCCGAATCGAGGTCGTGGTCGGTGAGGACGTGGCCACCGGCATCCTCCAGTGGATCCGGGACAGGTACTTCCCCAACTACGCGGTCATCGCCTGGGTGACACGCGCGGACGTGCTTCGCGGGGAGAAGTACGTCTCGCCGTGAAGGGGCTGAACCACCATCACCTCCGGTCGTTCTGGGCCGTGGCGCGAGAGGGGAGCATCACGGGCGCGGCGGACGCGCTCCAGGTCACCCCGTCCACGGTGAGCATGCAGGTCGCCTCGTTGGAGGAGTTCCTGGACACCCGGCTGTTCCGACGGGTGGGCAATCGGCTGGAGATCACGCGTGAAGGTCGCATGGTGCAGCGGTATGCCTCCGACATCTTCGCCCTGTCCGACGACCTCGTGGAGGCCGTCGCCGCCGGAGGTGGCAGCGCGCCTACGAGGTTCGCGGTAGGGATCTCCGATTCACTGCCCCTGCTCAGCGCGCACCGGGTGCTGGAACCGGCACTCGCCCGCCCCGCCGACGAGCAGCGGGTCATCCTCCGCGTGGACAAGGCCGCCGCACTACTCGGCTCGCTCACCGCGCGCACGCTGGACATGGTACTCACCGACACGGCGGGGAGTCCCACGGACCCGGTTCGCACCGAGAGCCATCTGGTGGCCGAGTCGGACGTGCTGCTCTTCGCCGCGCCGCCGCTGGCCCGGCGGCTCGCCCCGGGATTCCCGGGGAGCCTGGACGGAGCACCGTTCATCCTTCACACCGAGCACACCCCCCTCCGTCGAGGACTGGACGGCTGGCTCGCGCGGCACGGGCTGCGTCCCAGGATCACGGCCGAGGTGGAGGACGTAGGGCTCCTTCAGCTCCTCGGCGAGCAGGGACGGGGCGTGTTCGCCGCCCCCGAGTTGGTCTCCGACCAAATCCAGGCCCGCTACGGGGTGGAGGCGCTCGGGCGGGCGGAGGGCGTCATGGAGCGGTTCTACGCCCTGACGCTCCAGAGACAGCCACAGAATCCCGGCGTACAGGCGGTGCTGGAACGCCACGCCCGCTGACTGGCACGGTTTTTTCGATTCGGGAGGGGAGTTCCCACGTTCCCCTTCAGACCCGGTGCCGGCACCATGCATCCCAGGACTCGAGCCCTCCGAACCCTCCCGCTCATTCTGCCCGTCCTCTTGGCAGGATGCGGCGACGGCGCGGCCCCGCTGGGCCCCGAGCCCGGTGGTGAGGTCGAGGCCTTCGTGATCCTCCTCAACGAGCATCGCGCCTCCGTGGGATGCGGGCCGCTGGCATGGAACCAGGGGGTCGCCGAGGTCGCCGAGACCCATAGCCAGGACATGCTGGATCGCGACTTCTTCGCGCACACCAATCCCGATGGCGATACACCGGCCGACCGCCTGCACGCGGCGGGATTGGACTACCGTCGCATGGCCGAGAACATCGCCTGGGGATTCCCCTCGGGTGAGGCCGTGCTACAGGGCTGGCTCGGGAGCTCTGGCCATCGGGCCAATATCGAGAACTGCCAGCTCGAGGAGCACGGGGTGGGCCTGGTGGGCACGCACTGGACCCACGTGTTCGCCACGTTCTGAGCCCCACGGCTGCCCCCGGAGGCGGCGCTTTGGACGACGTCCGGGGCATTTGATATCCGCCCGCCCGGGCGACGTTCCTGGCCCTCGTTGGCGTACCCTCGGATGTCCCGGCGAAGGGGAATGCAACCCTCGGCACGTTGATTGTGTCAAAATGATAGTGTCATATTGACTGCTTGACACGACATCATCCACTCGACGCACGACGGAGCGCCTCATGGGCCAGGATCCCGGAGCACAGATCCCGCTGCATCCCCTGGAGTTCAGGATCCTCATGGCGTTGAGCCAGGGTCCGAGCTACGGAACGGAGATCGTCCGGGTCATCGAGGAGGCGGAAGCCGGAAGGACCAGGATCTACCCGGCCAATCTGTTCCGCCGCATCCGAGACCTCGTCCATCGCGGCCTTCTGGAGGGGTGCGCCGCACCGACGGACGCGGACCCGCGTCGGAGCTATGTCCGACTGACGGAGGACGGGCGGGCGGTGGCCCGGGCGGAGGCCCGGCGGCTGCGCGCGCTCGTGCGTGAGGCCGAGGAGCT
>CAYGKI010000087.1:7218-10610 GCA_964350235.1 uncultured Gemmatimonadaceae bacterium
GCTGCGCCTCATCGGCGAGGCCTGAGGCATGCTTCTCCCGCCGTCACCGGGGCCTCCCCATCGCAAGACCCGCCGCCTCTATCGCGTGCTGGCGCGCCTGCTTCCGTCTTCCCTGCGGAGACCGTACGGGGCCGACATGGAGGAGCTGCTGGTTCATCGGCTGGATGCGGCCGAGACCGCAGGCGAAAGGATGGGGGTTCGGGCGGGCGCGTTGCTGGATCTCGCGGTGGTAGCCGCGGGGGAAGGATGGAAAGCCACCATGGGTAGTCTCACCGGAGGGAGGAGGGGAGGAGGCATGGAACGCTGGATGCAGGATCTGGCCCAGGGGGCGCGGACGCTCATGAGAACGCCCGCGCTCACGCTGCTCGTCGTGGGAACGCTGGCGCTGGGCATCGGCGCGTCGACGGCCACGTTCTCCGTGGTCAACGCCGTGATGCTCAAGCCGCTCCCCTACGCCGAGCCGGACCGCCTGGTCGCGGTGTGGCCGGAGCAGAACTTCAACGCTTCCATGGTCCGGGAGCTGGAAGCGTCCGCGCCCGCCCTCGAATGGGTGACGGGCATGAGTGGTTGGACGCTCACGCTCACCGGCGAGGGAGAGCCGCTGCAGATCGATGGCGCGCGGGTCTCGCCCCGGCACCTGAGGACATTGGGGGTCCGGCCGACCCTGGGTCGCGACTTCCTGGATGAGGACGGGCTCCCGGGCAGCGAGCCGGTGGCCATCATCTCCCACGGCCTCTGGGTTCGAGCCTTCGGCGGCGCGCCCGAGATCGTGGGCCGCACGGTGGACCTGGCCACCAACGACCACCCTCGCCGGACCATCGTCGGCGTCATGCCGCCGGACTTCCGCCCCGTGCGGGGTCGACCCGACGTATGGATCCCCTGGACGGTCGACGCCGCGACCACGGTGGAGCAGGACGAGACGTGGTACGTGAACGACCGCGTCGCCCGCCTGGCGCCCGGAGCCTCCATGGAGCAGGCCGGGGAGCAGGTGCAGGCGTTCGCCCGCTCCATGGGCGCCCGGATGGACCAGACCATCTCGGCCGAGAGCGTGGAGGCGGCCGGAGTCGTCCCGCTCCGCGCGCAGATGGCGGGAGACCTGGGCCCCGTGCTCTGGGTGGCCCTGGGCGCCGTGTCGCTGGTGCTCCTCATCGCCTGCGCGAACGTGACCAACCTGCTCCTGGCCCGGGGAGAGGCGCGCCAGGCCGATCTGGCCGTCCGGTCGGCCCTGGGCGCCGGAAGGGGTCGGGTGGCCAGGCTCATGCTGGCGGAGACGGGCATGGCCGGACTGGTGGGCGGCATGGCGGGGGTCGCCTTGTCGTTCGGCCTGGTTCGGGCCGTGGTGGCCCTGGCCCCGGCGGATTTTCCTCGCGTGGACGAGATCGCGGTGGACGGCCTGGTGCTCGGCTTCGCGCTCCTGGCGACGACGGCGGCGGCGCTGGGGGCAGGCGTGGTGCCCGCGCTCCGCGCCAGCCGGGTGGACGCCACGGCGGCCCTGGGCGGCGGCGCCAGGGGAACGGCAGGGCGCCGGACCTCTCGATTGACGCGCACCCTGGTGGGGCTGGAGGTGGCCCTGGCCCTGGTGGTGGTGGTGGGATCCGGGCTCATGATCCGGTCCCTGTATCGCATGACCACGGAGGAGACGGGGCTTCGGGGGGATGGCGTGCTGGTGCTCCAGCCCTCGCCGCCCGAGGGCCGATACCCGGACGGCGAAGCGTTCCACGCCTACTACGAGCAGGTCCTCGAGCGCGTGAGGGCGGTACCCTCGGTGGCCCAGGCGTCGGCCATCCATCTCCTCCCGGGCACCATGAACAACTGGAGCTTCCCCACCTTCCCCGAGGGCGTCCCGATACGTGACGACCAGGTCATCCCGTCGGTCAACTTCCGGGTGGTGTGGCCGGACTACTTCGAGACCACCGGGATGACGCTGCTGCGAGGCCGGACCCTCACCGCCGAGGACGGCGCGGACGCGACACCCACGGTGGTGGTGAACGAGGCGTTCGTGCGCCGCTTCTGGCCGGGCGAGGACGCCCTCGGCAAGGAGCTCCGCGTCATGAGCACCGGAGGCCAGGCACATCGCGTCGTCGGGGTGGTCACCGACGTCCGTCAGCACGGCCTCGGTCGTGAGCCGAGATCCGAGATGTACTTCACCCATGCCCAGATCACCTGGAACATGTCGTTCTGGGTCATGGCGCGGATGCGCCCCGGCGTGGAGCCGCTCGCCCAGGCCGCGGCCGTCCGGGAAGCGGTATGGTCGGTGGACCCGGACGTACCCATCTCCGGCATGGAGGAGCTGGGCTCGGTGGTCCAACGCTCCGCGTCCACCACCCGCTTCCTGGCCACCGTCCTGGGCACCTTCGGCGCGCTGGCCCTTCTCCTCTCGGCAGTGGGCGTATTCGGGGTCACCGCCTACGGGGTCGGGCGTCGCTCGGCGGAGTTCGGCGTACGCATCGCCCTGGGCGCGTCGAGGGCGGAGGTGCTCCGGACCGCGGTCCAGGGCAGCTTCACCGCCGTGGGCGCCGGACTCGTGGGTGGGCTGGGTGCGGCCACCCTCGCCAGCGGCACGCTCTCGTCGGCCCTCTACGGGGTGGAGCCGTCGGACCCCGCCACCTTCGTGGCCGTGGTGTCCGTGCTTCTGGCCGTGGCCCTGGTCGCCGCCGTGGTGCCCGCGTGGCGGGCCAGCCGGGTGGACCCGGTGACCGTGCTGAACAGCGACTGACGTACCCGGTGGCGCGCCCGCCCCGCACGGAGCGGGCGCGCCCACCGACCCATCAGCTCACCGGCGGCGGGGACACCCGCATGATGAAGAGCCCCTCGCGGACGCTGGTGAAGATCACGAAGTCGCCCTCGAAGAACGGGAAGTTGCTCCAGGCGCCACTCTGCCCGGCGCTGTGGCCCGGCTCATTGTTGTTGTAGGGCGCGCTGTCGAAGAAGGCGATCTCCCGCGGATTGGCCCGGTCGCTGATGTCCAGCACCCTCAGGCCGCTGCCGTAGTTGGACTGGTACATCCGGTCGCCCTTCACGTACAGATTGTGGTCGGACGCGGGTACCGGCCCGATGTACTCGTTGACCACGATGGGATCGTCCAGCTCGGTGAGGTCCCAGACGATGGTGCGCGTTCCCTCGACCAGGCCGGCGAGCTCGTCGGCCTCGTCGTTCATGTAGAAGTACCGCTGCTCCTCGTCGAACCATCCCTGGTGGGCGTACGCCACGTTCGGGTAGCTCATCCGGGCCAGGGTGACCGTCGCATCCTTGTCCGTCACGTCGGCGATGTTGATCTCCGACTCGTTGGAGCCCACGCAGATCTGACGGCCATGGTAGCGCTGATCCGGTCCCTCGTAGACCAGGCACTGGGCGTCGTGGGTATACCCCCGGGCTCCCGGGCTCGACGCGTC
>CAYGKI010000088.1:0-10545 GCA_964350235.1 uncultured Gemmatimonadaceae bacterium
CTCGAACACGTCGGAAGACGTGACAGACGCGTCGCGAACCGAAGTGGGCCTGAACCTCGGCGGCGGATTGTACTTCGCCCTGGGGCGGGTGCGGCCGACCGTGGGCGCGAAGATCGAGATCGGTGGCGGTCGGGGGTTCGTCCTCTTCGGTCACCTGCCGCTCATCATCGGCCGGCCTGACGGCGATTGAGACCTCTCCCCCCCAACGGTCCATCGGTCACGCAGATGCAACGCCGCGATGCCGTCGCCGGACGAGCCTGACCAGGACCGTCGGGCGCTCGAGGAACCCATGAATCGGACCGGTCTCGCTGTCACCGCCATGACGATGGGCGCGATGGGAACCCACTCTGGCTGCCGAACGGAGATCGTCACGCCAGTCGTCGCCTCCATCGTGGTAGTGGCGCCCGCAGAAGCGAGCATCCTGGAAGGAGACAATCTCTGGTTCACCGCTGCGGTCATCGACGAGTTCGATCAAGCGTGGACGCAGGCCGTCGTGGCGTGGTCCGCGGACGACTCTTCGGTGGTTCGCGTCGATGCCCAGGGACGGGCTTCGGGACTCGCCGCGGGGACCACACTGATCTGGGCACGACTCGGCGACGCGGCGGGCTCGGCGCGCGTGACGGTCACGTCCACGCCCGGGTGCGGGAGCGAGGTGCCGGCCACGGGAGGAAAGCCGAAGAAGAAGAAAGACAAGAGCGAAAAGAACAAGAAACAGGACGACGACGGGGGCGAAGATGACGGCGACGACGAGCAGGAAGACGATCCGCGATGCCCTTCTGCAGCCGATGCGGGAGGGAGATGATGGACGTTGAACGGATAGGCTGGAAGGCGCTCGCGGGCCTGGCGTGCGCCGCCCTCTGGGGCATGGGGGGCGTGGCTTCGCTCGCCGCCCAGGAGCTGCCGCTCCGGCGGGTGTCGGACGACACCGGAGATGCGACCTGCCGAGCCACGCCGGAGGTGCTCGTCGACGCTGGACCCGAGGCTCGCGCTCAGGCTGCGGAGCTCGCGTCCGGTGCGGATCAGGCGGTCGTGTTGGGGGAACTGCAGCGGGCGGCCGCCCTCCTGGAGCGAGCTACGGAGCTGGACCCCTTCTCCGCGGAGCTGGCCTACCGTCGAGGCAGAGTCCTGGAGGACCTCGGGCAATCCCAGGCCGCGCGATCGTCCTACTGCCGGGTGCTCGACACTACCGGACCCGATGGCGCGCGGAACGATGCCCGCGACAGGATGCGAGGCCTCGCCGAAGGCGACACGAACGTCTCCGGAGCTGTGCGGGCTGCCGCGGACGAGGCGGTGGACGCCGCCGAGTCGGGCTACCTCGACCAGGCGCTCCAGACGTTCGAAGAGGTAGCCCGGAACGCGCCGCTATGGGCCCATGGGGCGTACGACAGGGGCGTGACGCTGGACCTCATGGGAAGGAACGCGGAAGCCGTGGAGGCATTGCGGCTCTATCTGGATCTGGCGCCGTCCGCAGACGACGCCGTCGCGGTCTCACGTCGTATCGGGCAGCTCGAGGTCCTCATCGCGGTCGTGGAGCGCGCTCCGAACCCGTTCACGGCGTTCGCGCTGGGAACGCTGTTCCCGGGCATGGGGCAGTTCTACTCGGGTCGCGCACGGGGCGGACTGCTGGTGATGGCGCTCACGGCCGGTACCCTGGCGGGCGGCCTGTTCATCACCGAAGTCAACGTGCGCTGCCAAGTCCCCGTCGAATCCGGGGCCTCGTGCCCACCAGAGTCGGTGGCCTCGAAGCGCGACGAGCGACCCTACCTATGGCTGGCCGTCGGGGTGGCGGCCGCCGTCGTGACGATCGGAGCGGTGGAGGCGTTCATGCACACACGCCAGCTGAAGCGGGGGCCCGGCCCCTACGGCGCGACGATCGTGACCGGGCCTTCCCTCAGCAGTCACGGGACGGGGGTGGACCTGAATCTGTTCTCCGTCCGCTTCCGTTGACCCATGCGTACCCCTCCGTGGTTTCGCCCCCCGGGATGCCGTAAAGGCTTCCCACCGCATGCACTCTGGTGGTTGCTGGTCGCCACGGCGTTCCAGGGCTGCGCGACGGAGAAGGTGACGGAGGTCGTGGTCGTTTCGGTCACCGTGCGGCCGGGCGACGCGGCGGTCGTGGAAGGCGGAGAGATTGCGTTCGAGGCCGTCGTGGTGGACGAAGAGGGTGCGGCTCAGGTGGGCGCGCCCGTCGTCTGGTCGAGCGATACCCCCGACGTCGTCGTCGTGGATGGCGTCGGATTGGCGCATGCGCTGAGGACGGGCGCGGCGACCGTCGAGGCCACGTATCGCGGCGCCACCGGTTCCGCGAGCGTTCTGGTCACACCCGGCCCCTCCCTGGTGACGGACCCGGCCGTGGTCTCGTTCACCGGAGAACTGAGAGGGGATCGTCCGGCCCCGGAGACCGTGCGGATCACCAACGGGGCTCCGGGTCGCCTGACCCATCTCGCATCCGTCGTGACGTACGCGTCCGGCGAGCGAAAGGGCTGGCTCCACGCCAGCCTTTCGGCGGACGCCACGCCCGCCACGCTCAGGCTGATCCCGAATGTCGGAGGGCTGCCGGCGGGCCTGTACCACGCCGTGGTCGTGGTGACCTCCGGGGAGAGCGGCGCCCTCAGCACCCCGGTGTCGGTGCGGCTCTCCCTCGTCGGCAGCACGGTCAATGGCTCCGCCTCGGAACCAGGTAGCTGACAAGATGGCCCGGAGGGAGACGCGCGCCTCCCCCGAGGCCATGGCTGACGGCGGCTCGCCTCCGCTCCCGGGATCCGGTCTTCGGGATCGGGACGCGCCGTCGGGGCCGAGCGAAGGCGAGAAGGCCTCGCGGTCCCGGCCCGGACCCTGGATGTGGATTCTCGTCCTGCTCCTGGGTGGAGCCGGTGGTTACCTGGGCGGATTGGGGAGCCGAGGCCTCCCGTTCGGGCTGACCGCGGAGACCGAGGAACCTCCGGACGCTCCGCCCCTACCCGGGGCGGATGGAACCGGTGGACCAAGGGCGGGGATCGACGATGACGCCGCGCCCGGGCAGGGATCGTCGATTCCAGCCGATGGGACGGTGGTCGACGGCATCGCCATCCGCCTCCGGATGGACTATCTGCAGGGGGACGGCCAGGCGGCTCCGGCGGGTACCACGCTACCCGGACCGTTCGGTGTCCAGGTCGTGGACGCCATCGGTCAGCCGGTCGAGGGTGTCGAGATCGGTTTCCAGGTGGTGGCCGGAGGCGGCGTCGCTGTTCCGACTTCGGTTCGGACCGACGACGCCGGTCGCGCCACAGCCAACTGGCGGCTGGGGCCCAGCCCAGGATTCCACCGCCTCACGGCCACTTCATCCGAGATGGAGACGGTCGTCACGTTCACGGCGATGGCTCGACCCACGGAGGCTCCGGAGGCACAGGGGCTGGAATCCGTTCCGGTTCGCGACGCCCAGGCCACGGCCGCCCCTTTGCCCGAGACCCGGTCTGCTCCGGTGCCTGAGATCCCGCCCGATCCAGCCTTCCGGCGTGCCCGGCCCGCAACGGTCCGGGTGGTGCCGCGGGACATCGCCGTCGGCGGATCGACGGTGTGCGGGTTGACCCGCACCGGCGTGACGTGCCAGGGAGCCGACGAACGCGGGCAGCGCATCGACGGCGCTGCGTACGGCACCCTGGCCCTGACCGCCGGCCTCTTCCATGTATGCGCTCTCGATGCCGCGGGCACCGCGTCGTGCTGGGGGGCCAACGAGTCGGGACAGCTGGGCGATGCCACGCGCGTCGACCGCGATGAGCCCACGCCTGTATTCACCGAGCTTCGCTTCTCGACGCTCAGCGCGGGCGTCGCCCATACGTGCGGTCTGACCGACGTGAACCGATTGGCATGCTGGGGACAGAACATCGGGGGACAGCTGGGCGACGGATCGCGGGTCGATCACACCACGCCGGAGGTCGTCTCCATGCCTCCTCTGGTGATGCTGACGTCCGGATGGAGCCACTCGTGCGCGGCGACGGCATCCGGCGCCGTGTACTGCTGGGGTCTGAACCGCGACGGGCAGGTGGGGGACGGGACGCGTCTCGATCGATTGACGCCGCGACAGGTGGCGACGTCGGCAACGTCACTCGCTGCGGGGAGCGCGCACACGTGTGTCCTTTCCGACCAGACCGTGCTCTGCTGGGGCGAAAACCGCTCCGGGCAGCTGGGAGACGGCACGCTGGACTCCCGTGTCAGCCCGACACCGGTTTCCGGCCTTCCGGGCCGAGCCACGGCACTGGTCGCGGGGGCCGCCCATACGTGCGCGCTGCTCATCGGCGGATCCGCGTACTGCTGGGGGCAGAATCTCTACGGACAGCTTGGCAACGGCTCGATGGCGAGCACGCCGACGCCCGTCGCTGTGGCCGGTGGCATCACGTTCGCTCGACTCGCGGCAGGGGGAGGCGTCACCTGCGGTATCTCCACCGGGGACGTGGAATACTGCTGGGGGCTGAACCAGAGCGGGCAGCTGGGAGACGGCTCGCGCACCAACCGGGCGGCCCCCGTGCGGGCCGGAAGCTGAAGGCCCTCAACGACCGAGACATGCGACCCGCACACCATCACTCCCTCACGGTGCCACCCCGTCCCACATGATCTCCAGCGCCCGGCGCGTCTGGCGAAGCGCTTCCCTGCCCGCCCGCTCCACCCGAAAGTACTTCTTGGCCCTGCCGCCCCGCGCCGGCGTCGGATCTCCGACCGGGGTGACACCGTCGGCGCCGGAAGCCTGTTCGGGGCTCATGTAGAGGGGTGTTCCCACCGTGATGCCCGTGGACGTGAGCGCCGTCCCCGTCGCGTCGTCGACGATGCGTGCGATGCCGAAGTCGCAGACGAAGGTTCGCCCGTCGGCCAACATCACGTTCGCGGGCTTCACGTCACGATGGACCACCCCGGCCCGGTGTGCGTGCTCCAGTGCGGACGCCACGTCCATGGCGATACCGAGAGCCTCCTCCACCGAGAGCGGTCCTACGCGCGCCAACCGCTCGGCGAGGGTCTCCCCTTCCACGAAGGGCATCACGTAATAGACCAGACCCGCCGCTGCTCCGGAGTCGTACAGCGGCAGGATGTTGGGATGCTGAAGCCCGGCCGTGACCCGGATCTCGTGGAGAAAGCGGTCGGTTCCCACGGCCGACGCCACTTCGGGGTGGAGCACCTTCAGGGCTACCGCCCTTCCATGCTTGATCTCGTAGGCCCGATAGACACTCGCCATCCCGCCTCGCCCCACCAGGACGAGATCCTCGTACCGTCCCTCCAAGGCGGCACTCAGGCGCTCCGTGTTGGGGTCGCTCATTCCTGTATGCGGTCGTTGAAGGGCGGCACGGCGGGGCAGGCACCACGACCGCCGAGGGTCGAGCCGAGCACCATGGAAGATCCGTGGCAGCGATGGGACGACCCAACCACTCGCCGGGGACGACATCCTTGCATGGGGCGGCGGAGGTCGGGTAGCGTTCAAGCATGACTCCCGCGACACCACCGTACGACGCAAGCCCCGACGTCACCCAGTTGCTACGCGCATGGCAGGACGGCGATGGCGACGCCGTCGACCGGATTCTCCCTCTGGTCTACGACGAGCTGCACCGCATCGCCCACGGTGCCATGCGCCAGGAATCGCCCGGTCACACGCTCCAGACCACCGCGCTCGTCCACGAGGCGTACGTGCGCCTGGTGAGTACTGACCTCGAATGGGAGAGCTCCGGCCACTTCCTCCGCGTGGCGGCTCGGGCCATGCGTCGGATCCTGGTCGATCACGCGCGCGCGCGGAAGACGGCCAAGAGAGGCGGCGGTGCGCCGGTACTCGTCCTCGACAGCCTCGAGAGCGTGGTCGCCGCCGAGTCGCGCGCCGACGACGTGCTGGCGCTGGATGATGCGTTGGAGCGCCTTTTCGCGCTTGATGAGAGGAAAGGGCGCATCGTGGAGCTCTGCTACTTCGGCGGGCTCACCTACGACGAGATCGCCGATACCCTCGGCATCTCCCCGGCCACGGTGCACCGGGACCTCCGCATGGCACGGGCGTGGCTATACAGTGAGCTTCGAGAAGACGAGGGATCCTGAGCGGTTTCGACATCTGGAGCGGTTGTTCGAGCTCCTCCTCACCGTCGACCCCGAGCAATGGGACGAGTTCGTGGCGGACCGGGCCCTGGACCCCCGCCTCACGTCCGAGGCGCGGAGGCTCCTCCTTCTGGAGCGCTCGGGCGAGCCTCACCGGTATCTGAGCCACCTCGTCTCCGCCGCCCGCACCGTGCTCAGCGTCGATGCCGACCATCCGGACGGCGGTCTCTATCTGGATCCGTCGAGCACCGACTGAGGGCCCCGTGAGGGAATTCGCCTCCCTTTCACGCCTATCGATGTGAAGGGCCCGGTTTCGACCGGGCACATCGATCCCGGCCGGGTAGACCGGCGTGAAAGACCGGAGTCTTCTTATGAGCATCGAACGTGCGCCGAGGATGTGGGCGCTCGCCCTCCTCACCGGATTGCTCTCCGCCTGCGGCGGCAGCGACCAGCAGGCTTGTAGTCCCACGGACCCCGGTTGTGACCCGGATGGAGGCGACGGCAACCCCGCCGCCCTCACCGTCACGCAGGTGAACCCCAACGACGGCGCATCGAACGTCGCCACCGACGCCACGGTGAGGGTGACGTTCTCCCGCGCCGTGGCTCCGGCCTCCGTCACCGCATCCTCGGTGACGGTGGGATCGGTGGCGGGGACCCGCGACGTCAGCGGCTCCACGGTCACCTTCACGCCGGACGCGGCCTTCGCCGAAGGGACCAGCTACACGGTGACGGTGAACGGCGTCACCGACACCGACGGCGTGGGCCTGGAGGGGAGCTTCACGTCCAGCTTCACCACGGTCTCCGCCCCTGCCATGGCCGACGCCGGCGTGGACATGACCATCACGGCCGGTGAGGAGGCGTCCTTCGACGGGAGCGGCAGCACCGGCACCGGGGCCACCTACACGTGGACGGTTCTGGAAGGCCCGTCGGTGGGGCCGCTGAACGGACAGACGCCCACCTTCACGGCCCCCGACGAGATCGGGAAGATGGTGGTGGAGCTCAGCGTCTCGAGTGGCTCGGGCACGGACACGGACACCCTTCAGGTGTGGATCCTGGAGGACGCGAGCCAGGCGATCTGGGTGAGCCCGTCCGGCTCCGACGCCAACCCCGGCACGCGCGAGGCGCCCATGGCCACCCTCCAGGCCGCCATCGACGCAGCCGACGCGGCGGGGAACGGAGCGGACCTGTACATCGCCGGCGGCGAGTACATGGAGTCCCTCACGCTCCGGTCGCGGGTGAGCCTCTACGGCGGCTGGGACGAGACCGATTGGTCCAGGGACATGGCCTCGGCGCGGGCCATCGTGCGCGGCGGCCCCACGGCCGTCCAGGGCACCCAGTCCAACGACCTGGTGCTGGAAGGCCTCGAGGTCGTGGCGGCGGACGCCACCACGGCGGGCACCAGCTCCATCGCCATCTGGCTCCTCAACACCACCGGCGTCACCGTCCGGGAGAACATCATCCGAGCCGGCGCCGGCGCCATGGGCGTGGCCGGCACGACGCCCAGCCGGACACGAACCGGCTCGGACGGCGGCAACGGAAGGAACGCGGCTCTGTGTGTCAGCCGCCTCTCGGGCGGAGGCCGAGGCGTGAACTACCGTGACGGCGGAACCGGTGGCCTCGGCGGCGGCACCAACCCCACCGGCGGATCGGGCGGCGAGTCCGGCAGCGGTGGCAACGGTGGCAACGCGGGGACGTCGGGATCGAAGAACGGGCGTGACGGGACCAACGGGACCGTGACGGGTCCGGTGGGCGGCAACGGCTCGGCGGGCTCCGACTTCGGTACCGTCACCGAGGACGGCCAGTACGACCCCACCACCGCGGGTGGTAGCACGGGCACCAACGGCGGCCCGGGCTACGGCGGCGGTGGCGGTGGCGGCGCGTACGGTTTCATCGGCTTCTGCGGAGGCAGCGGCGGGGGCGGTGGCGGTGGCGGCGAGGGTGGCGCCCCAGGTACGGGCGGCATGGGCGGCGGCGCGTCCTTCGGCGTGCTGGCGGTGGGCCCCGGCGCCGTGGAGATCATGGACAACGAGATCCACACCGGCGTCGGCGGCACGGGTGGCGTGGGCGCCACCGGCGGCAGCGGCGGCTGCGGCGGCGACGGCGGCCGGGGTGGCAACCGGGGTTGCGACTCCCTCATCCCCAGCCTCTGCACCGGCTCGGGTGGCGACGGCGGTGACGGCACCACCGGCGGGCGTGGCGGACACGGTGGCGGCGGCGGTGGTGGCCCGAGCATCGGCATCATCGAAGGCGCGACCACGACCATCACCCAGAACGGGAACACGTTCATGCTGGGCGGCGGCGGCGCTGGCGGCACGAGCTCGGGGAACAGCGGTCCGGCAGGTGAGACCGTGGAGCACAAGAAGGTGGCGCCGTGAGCGCGCGGTGGCGGTTCCTGGCGACCCTGGCGGTCCTGATGATCCCCACGGCCTGTGGGGAAAGCGATCCCACGGGGCCCGGCGGGGACGGGGTCACAGACCAGAGCGTCACCGACTACATCCAGGATCTGGGTTCCTGGGCGGCGTTCTCGCCGCCCGGGTCCCCCCAGGCCCCCACCGTGAGCGGTGACGAGGTGGCGCTGGCGCCGGACACCCTGAACGTCCCTCAGATCGTGGAGGAGGACGGAGGGGAGAGCGCCAGGGTGGAGGTGGTGCCGAACGTGGTGTATCAGTGCACCGAGACGCCCTACACCATGACGGACAATCCGGAGCGGATCGTCATGTACGACCCCGACCGCTCCATCCTCTGGGCGGGCTCCCTCATCCAGGGGAAGAGCCACCGCGACGGTCGAGGCGCCCTGCTGGGGCTTTCCATCGCGGAGCGGACGCCCATCCAGGTGTCCATTCCGGACATTCCGTCGGCCCAGAACTTCCGGGAAGTCACCAACCCGTCCCTGGCCACCGTGGAGTCGGCCGTGGGTGAGATGCGCGGCGACGCCACCGCTGCCGACCTCATCACGCCGTCCACCATCGTCTTCAGACAGACGGTGTCGCACTCGGAGCGCCAGTCGGCCCTCTCCATCGACGTCTCGGGCTACTACCTGGGCTTCTCGGCCTCGGCGGGCGCGGACTACGAGCGGAATGCCTCCGAGACCACCATCACCGCCCAGTTCTACGAGCGCATGTTCACCGTGGTGGTGGCGCCGCCTCAGACGCCGGGCGCGTTCTTCAGCGACGCGTTCACCCAGGAGAAGCTCCAGCAGCAGGTGAACCTGGGGAACATCGGCCCGGACAACCTTCCGGTGTACGTGTCGGAGATCGCCTACGGACGGATGATGATGTTCTCCATCACGTCCACGGCCTCGGAGGAGGAGATCCGGGGAACGCTGCAGGCGGCGTACGACGGGATCGGAGCCGGAGCCTCCCTCGAGCTGTCCGCGAAGCAGCGGACCATCCTCCAGGAGTCGCGTATCAGCGTGACGTCCCTGGGTGGATCGTCGGAGGCCACCCTGGCGGTCATCCGCTCGGGCGACTGGTCCCAGTACTTCACGGACAACGCGCCCCTCTCCAGCGCGGCGCCCCTCTCGTACACGTTCCGGAACCTCTCCGACGGGAGCATCGCGTCGGTGACGGAGACCACCGAGTACAACCTGAAGCAGTGCACGCCGAGGCCGTCGAGCCCGGGGCTGTTCGACTTCGCATCGCTCCAGGCCACCGCGCTGGGCATCCCCACGCCGGTGCGCACACGCATCGCGGACATCAACGGTGACGGGCGCCAGGACATGGTGTGGAACCACATGGGCGCCACCAATCAGGTGCGGGTGGGCCTGTCCAACGGCGACGGAACGTTCGAGATGGTGTCGCCCATGACGCACCCCGACAGCCCCATCGAGGGGTGGGCCAACTACGAGACCGTGGTGGGTGACTTCAACGGCGACGGCACGTCCGACCTGGCGTGGTCCTACGCGGGCACGGCGGGCAACAAGGTCTACCTGGGCCTCGGGAACGGCGACGGATCGTTCGGCACGCCCAGCGTCCGGATCCTGAGCGCGGCGAACCTCTCGGGATACAAGGCCCACGTCGCCGACACCAACGGCGACGGCGACGACGACCTGGTGTTCAACAGGATCGGGACGACGTACAACGACGTGTATACCGCCGTGTCCAACGGCGCGGGCAACTTCTCCCTCACGTCGACGAACCGGCACCCGCGGACCGGAGATTGGAGCATCTACGACACGTTCGTGGGAGACGCCGACGCCAACGGGCGGGAAGAGCTCTACTGGGCCCGCGCCACCCGATCGTACGTGGCCAACGCCAACCTGGACGGGTCCCTGTCGCTGCCCTCCACTTTCTATGATCCGCCCGGCACCGGTTCCGGCGCCCCCGTGCGCGTGGCCGGTGACGTGGACGGCGACGGAAGGACGGACCTCATCTGGGCCGACACCAGCACCGCGGGCAGCAACGGCGTGGTGGTGGGCCGGTCCACCGGTACGGGCATCTCGTTCCTGGCCCGATCGGACGGCAATCTGGACAACGGCGCGCCGCTGAGCGTCCTCTCCGGCGA